>JAEZBW010000395.1 GCA_023426765.1 Bacillota bacterium | reverse complement strand
GCCTTCACCGGCACCCACGCCGTCACCCACTCCCTGGTCATGCGCGGCAAGACCGGCACCATGCGCCGCATCGAAACCCGTATCCGACTGGCCAAGCTGATGGAAATCAGCGCGGTGAAGTACGATTAAATGACGATCATGCCACAGGGGCCGGGGCGTTTCCCCCGGCTCCCGTGGTGAGGCCAAGGCCCGGTTGCCATGTCGGAGAGGGCAATAGGGCAAGACGAATGGCGTACGCCATCTTGGTTAAGCTGGTTCCCCTCAGGCCTGCTCTTCGAAAAACCTGATGGCGTTTCGCAGTTCCCCGAAACGGTAGATGTTGTAGTGGGCTTCCACCCCGTCCATGGTCTGCTGGCCCTGGCCGGTGGCGAAAAAGACCGTGCGAAGGCCAGCCTGGCGCGCCCCGTAAATGTCGCGGTACATGTCGTTGCCGACAAAGACCACGTCCTGAGGCGGCAGATGCAGACGCCGCAGCGCCAGGGCGAAGATGCGCGGATCGGGCTTGCGATAGCCAAGATCGCCCGAGACGACGATGGGGTAGAAATACTGCTCAATGCCGACCATACGCATCTCGGGCACGGCCCAGACCGACTGGGCGTCGGACAAGACGGCCAGCCGATAGCGCGGCCGCAATTCCTCCAGCACCTCGCGCACTTCAGGATAAAGCTCCAGGCGATTGAGCGAAATCCCCCGGTACAGTTCGGCCAGAAAATGCGGCAGTTGGGCCAGCTTGGCCTTGGGCAGGCTCACGCCCGAGCGCTCCAGCCGCGTTTGCAGAAACTCCCGCCACACCGCCACGGCGTCGAACTCCGGGAACGCCTCCCCGCCGGCCCGACGCTGGGCCTTTAAAATCTGATAGTAGCCCTCGCGCACGTCGCCACGGCTGGTGCTGATGCCGTAATACTTGAGCAGGTGGCTGATGGAGCGGTAGATCTGCTCGTTGCCCTCATCGGTGTTGATGTCAATGAGCGTACCGTTGATGTCGAAGATGATGGCCCGTACGATCATGCCAGTCCTCCGCTTAAAATTACCCGCGCTTCATGGACGAGACGTTTGCGGTAGTTGGCGTCCAGCCAGCCGTTGCGGGCAATGCGCAACAGCGTCAACCCCAAATGAAACGGCAGCCGACCGGACAGGGAAGCAAAGGTGCGCTCCCGATCCGGAAAATGTCCGGCGTATTCACAGAGAAAATGGCCGATGAAAGGCTCGGCCCGATCGATGTCGCCAGTCATTTGCAGGAAACAGTGCTTGAGTTCGCCGCAAAGCCGCCCCACGTCATAGACCCGGTCGTCGCGATGCATGCGTTCCAGGTCGATGGCATAGACCGTCTGGCCCCGACCAAACAGAAAATTGGACGGCGTGGCGTCGCCGTGCACCGCCACCTGCACGTCCTGCCAGTGTTCGGGCCGGGCGGCGTAGGCATGGCCGAGTTCGTGGAGCCGGACGGCCCGGCGTTGGGAGATGCCGCCATGGGCGGCGAGATAGCCCACCACTCGGTCGAAGTAGCCTTGGGTGCGGCCGAAATCCACCCGCTCGGGGCCGGCGGCGGCGTTGTGCAGCCGAGCGAAAAACCGGGCCAGGCCGGAGAGCTTGCGGAAAAGCCGGTCGCCCCTCCCGGCCGTGGCGGCGGCGGCGACAATGGCGTCGAGTTGTTCGCCGGGGAGGTGTTCGACCACCAGCAGGTCGCCAAGGTCCTCGCGCACGCCCAGGGGCCGGGCCACATAGTCGGGCGGCGCATCCAGGCCCAGGCTGCGGGCGTACTCCAGGTTGCGGCGTTCGTTGGCGGCGGACTGCGGAGCGTTGCTGCCGTTTAGGCCTCGGGCGCGGGCGTAGAACTTGCCCACGACCCGGACCTCGGTCCATTTGTCCTCATAGAGGTAGACGGCGCTTTCGGCCGAGACGCGGTAGACCCGGAAACGGGGCTCCTGTTCGGCCTGGACAAGCTGCGGCAAAATGGCGTCGCGCAAATAGCCATGAAGCGGATCGGCGGGAGCGAGGTGTCCGAGATACTCACGCATGGGCGACAACTTTGCAGCCAGAGGCTACATTTTTGTGGTTCCGTGTCCTGTTGACGCAGACACCAGCGTGTATAACCATGGTTAACCTATGCCAACACTTGCCACTTGCAAATACCCCGCCGCGCTTTTTCATTGCACCCCGGCGAATCCCGCTTGCTTTCGAGAATTGCCAAACAATCCCAGGCCTCAAGCAACACCTGAGGAAGACGTCCGGCCGGCCGCGACCACGGACGACAACGGCTCGCGCCTGGTCTGCGCCGACTGCCGGCTCATGATTACGGCCCCTTCCTGGCGCGTGGCCGTGGCCGGCGCGCACCGCCATGTTTTTGCCAATCCCCATGGCCATGTTTTCGAGATCGGCTGCTTCGCCGCAGCCCCGGGCTGCGCCGCCGTGGGCCTGCCGACGTCTGATTTCTCCTGGTTTCCCGGGACGATCTGGCAAGTCGCCGTCTGCGACGCCTGCGGGCGGCATCTGGGCTGGCGCTATGTCCAAGGCGACGGCGGCGTGTTTTTCGGACTGATCCTCGACCGCCTGCGCCAGGTGCCAAATAATTTGGCCTGAATCCTGCATATACTTTTTCGACGACGCACAGCTTGCCAGGAAGGCAGGACGCGCTATTTTAACTTGACTATTTTAGTAGGAAATTTTTGTCTCCCAACCCTGCAACGCGGCGAACGTCAAGTTCCCGCCGCCCGGAGGGAATCGATATGAACCACCTGACCCTTATCACCACGACCCCGCCCATCAGCCTCACCTGGGCCGACGACGCGGACGACAAGGACACTATCGTGAAACCCGTTTTCGACAACCCGATTCTAGCCGGAGCCGACCGCATGGTCTGCGCC
>JAEZBW010000346.1 GCA_023426765.1 Bacillota bacterium | reverse complement strand
CGGTTAATGTCAGTTCCCCGTATACCCTTGCCAAATCAAAGTAATTCGCACCTTTGAAGTAAAGGGGAATAAACTCATGGGAGATGTTTTCGGGGGAATTCAGGCTGCGGATAAACCTTCCCTCATGCGCTCTGCGGATGCGGTCAAAGTTTTTTAGGTTCAGCCCGTCCTTCTGAACCTTTTGGATGGTCTCCCGGATCCTCTGGGCTGTTCTTACCGGATCGTTCGATTGACCGCCCCATGCAGTATACCCGTATGATTCCTCCAGTGTAGCCTCCGAACCGAAGGACTGGTTGATCAGGCCTTCATCATATAGTTGATTATACAATAACGAACTTCTTCCCATCAACATCGAAAGTATAATTTCAAAGCATACCTTCCGCTTCAGCAATTCATATCCCTTGGTTCTCCGATTGTCCTTTATCCCCATCTGAAATTGCGGCATTGCCACCGCCATTTTCTTCTCAATCAGTCCGCTGCTGTGCCCGTGTGGTTCCTCCGGAAAAATTTTTTGAATTTCGCCCGGATTGTCTTTTGCGATAATCCCCTCATCGGCCATTTTGAAAACCGTTTCAGGGTCCACATCTCCAACCGCTACCAGAATCATGTTGGAAGGATGATAAAAGGTGTTGTAGCATTTATACAGCGTTTCCTTCGTAATTTGGCTGATGCTGTCCACAGTACCGGCGATGTCGATTTTTACCGGATGCTTTTCATACATCGCGCCGAGAAGATTGAAAAATACCCGCCAGTCGGCATTGTCATCGTACATTTTAATTTCCTGCCCGATGATTCCCTTCTCCTTCTCCACATTCTCATCGGTGAGATAGGGGTGCTGCACATAGTTCACCAGCAGCCTGAAATTCTCCTCAAAGCTTTCGGTGCACGAAAAAAGATAGACCGTTTGCGTAAAGGCGGTATATGCATTGGGCTCGGATCCGAGCTTCGAGAATTTGTCCATCACGCTTCCGTCTTCCTGTTCAAAAAGCTTATGCTCCAGAAAATGGGCAATCCCGTCGGGTACCCGCGTTTCCTCGGTTTCTCCCGGAGCAATAAACGTGTTGTCGGTAGAGCCATAATTTGTCGCAAAGGTAGCGTACACCTTGTTATAGCCCTTTTTGGGGATCACAAAAACCTTCAGCCCGCTTTTATGATCATGTTGGATGATTTTTTCACGGATGCGTTCAAATTCCAGTGTTTTCATGTGTTCTCGCTCCTTTCCGCGTACTGTGACGAGGATGAAGTCAAAAAGTATACGGTATCCAGCGTGATTTTTTCAGATACCCTTACCACATCCTGTTTTTCCACCTTCATCAGCTTTTCGAGAAACGCTTCGGCACTGTCCTGTTCACCCGATAAAAGCTGACTGAGGAAAAAGTCGACCATCGCCCCCTGGCTGTCCTGCATGGACTTGATCCCTGTCTCATAGCTTTTTTTCGTGGCTTCCATTTCCAGATCCGAGATGTTTCCGTCACGGATGGCTTTCAGTTGCTCCATAATGATTTTCTCAGCCCTTTCCCGATTGGCAATTTCTATGCCGCTTGCGGCAATCAGCAGCCCCTTGAACTTCTCCAGCCTTGTGAAGGTTGTATAGGCCATGCTTTCCTTCTCGCGCACATTCTGGAACAGCTTCGATTGAACCCCTCCACCAAGGATGCCGTTATAGATCGCCAAAGGGAAATAATCCGGACTGTTAGCCTCAATCTGTGTCCGAAAGCCAAGGCACAGCTGCCCCTGGCCGACATCCATCGGCTCTTCCACCCTTTTTACTTCACCCACCTGTTTCGCTGCCTGAAGAGGATTCAGCGAATTTATACAGTTCCTTTTCAGACGGCTGAACTTCTCGGTAAACCGCTTTATTTCATCCTCCCGCACATTCCCGGAGATATAAACAAAAACAGGGCTTTCGGCCATCATCGCTCGGTACCTTTCCATCAGCCCTTCACGGGTCAGGGCCAGGGCTCCCGCTTCATCCCCTTCCTCATCCAGGGCATAGGGCTCTTTGGCGCACATTTCCTCAAAGCACCTTTGAATGGCATAATGCATTTTGTCATTCACACGGCTTCGGATTCTTTGGATAAGATTTTCCTTCTCCTGTTCAAAGTAATCCATTTTGAACATTCCATCTTCCAGAACCGGATCGGTTATCACTTCGAGCAGGAGGCTTCCGGCCTCGTCAAACAGATTGGTTTTCCCGGCGGTATATTGATCTGAAACGAGGCCGCTGCTGAAATGAAGAATTTGAATCTCACCTTTTTTGTATACTCCCGCTTCAATGCTTGCACCGTAAAGCTCTTCAAGCCTTTGTGCAAGATCCAGCTGTGTGGGGTAGCGATTACAGCCCCTTCTAAGCACAAAGGGGAACAGCGCGTTTTCGCTGACAGTCTCTTTTTGCAGCGGGTGAACCAGAAAGATATCAATTCGAACGGTTTTGAACTTATCGGATTGAACGGAAAAAAAGGAGATGCCGTCTTTCTCCTGCAGTTTTGTTGCAACAACCATGTTTTTTCGGTTTTCCATCAGTATATCATCCTTTCAGGCAAAAGGGTTTCAGGCTTTACCGGTTCTGGTCAAATATATGAAAAAGCAGTAACCGTTTGTTACGGTGTACAGTAAAGCCATCTGTTTATTCTTCCCCAAACATGGATAAAAATATGAATACAGCATGTTTTACCTTTCTCATTATAGCACAAGTGAACCATGGATGTCGGAAAAAGTTGGCAATCACGGTGTTTGTCCAATCGCCCTAATCATAGGATGACTTTTTCCGATATATGATCTATAAACGGCAGAATTGTTTCACCCATCAAATATAGATAAAGCAGAAATAGAATGAAGTTTCAATCACGGAGGAATGCATCATGTTCTATCTTGGTTTGGAAAACCAGATTCATTTGTTTATTGTCGTCATCTTTTCTTCCTATATTTATCTTTCTTCGTTTTCGATCAAGCAGCTCTCTGCTTCCATCAAGCATTTTGCAACGGCTTTTTTCATCCCGCTTGTGCTGTGCCTGATGTCCTTTCTATCGCTGAACAGGGAGCATGCTTCTTTCTATCTGTTCTTTGCAGAGTTTATCCTGATCTCTGCGCTTTTGCTAATCCTTCTGGTGCAGCGAAACGGAGATTTTACATACGTCATTTTCTTCCTGCTATATGCAATGCCGGTCTGTATCGGCATTCTGAATCTGAACTTTGAATCCATCGGCCGCTCAGCCGTCTTTAATGCGGTGATTGGTTTCTATCTCGGAATTTCAGCCATCCTTATCATTTCCTGCTTGATCTCAAAACGGAAGGATCGCCTGCAGCTGCATTGGGGCATTCTTGCGGTATGTGCTTCGCTGCTGATCACTCGCCTGAACTTCGGAGAAACGGCAGCAACAGTTGCCTTAATTTTAAAAGCCATTGGATACATCCTCTTTTCCCTCTTTCTATACCGTTCCACCATATACCAGCTGCAGCAGGAACATACCAAAAACGCGTCACAGCTTGAACGACTCAATGAAAATGTTCAGCGTGAGGTGAACCGCAGAGTGGAAGAAATAGAGCGTTCCAACAAAAAACTTGTTGAAATCGCGAAAACAGACAGCCTGACAGGTGCCTATACCAAAAAAGCCGTTCTGGACATGATCGATTCGATGATCACCAAGCAACCCGATACGGTTTTCTCGGTGCTGATGTTTGATATTGATAATTTCAAAACCGTGAATGATACCCATGGACACATCACAGGGGATAAATGCATTAAAAACCTGGTGAGCATTGCCCGGAATTCATTCCGCGGTGATGATATCGTCGGGCGTTTCGGCGGGGACGAATTTGTGATTCTGCTGCCGGGAACAAGCCCGGTGAAGGCTTACCTGGTCGCCGAACGCTTCCGTAAAAATGTTGAACAGACAAAGGATCCAAACTTCACGGTTTCTATCGGTGTGGCTTCCTTTCCGCTGGATGGCAAGAACTCGAAGGGGCTGATCAGTTCAGCGGATAAAGCGCTTTACATATCCAAGGAAAAGGGCAGGAATATCGTCAGCCACACCGGCCAGATTGAATAAGAAAAGATTGAAGAAGAAAACCCGGTGGTGCTCACCGGGTTTTTATGTCCGCTTATAACAACGGAAGCGATTGCGCAAGCAATTGCAACACACCGTTATAATTTTCCAAGTTCCTCTTCGAGGATTCGGTTCACAGCCTGGGGTTCGGCCTTTCCCTTGGTTGCTTTCATGATCTGGCCGATCAAAAAGCTGATGGATTTTGTCTTCCCATTTTTTACATCTGCAACCGACTGCGGGTTTGCCATAAGCACTTCAACAACCACGTTCCGAATGGCATCGGTATCGGTGACAACCTTAAGCCCCTGTTCCTCCACAATATCTCCCGGCGCTTTCCCGGAGGTCCACATGATATCAAACACCTGCTTGGCGATTTTTCCGCTGATCACATTGGTATCAAGCAGCCTGACAAGCTCTGATAAATGTTCAGGCCCGAATGGAATTTGTGACGGATCCAGGTTGTTGTCATTCAGCTTTTTGGACAGATCCCCCATGATCCAGTTGCTGATGGCTTTCGGGTTATTGACGGATTGAACGGCCACTTCAAAAAACCGGGCCAGATCCTTTGATGCCGTAATAAATGCAGCATCATACCCGGGCAGACCAAACTCATCCATGTACCTTTGCTTCTTGGCATCGGGCAGCTCCGGGACGGACTCGCGGATTTGACTAAGCCACTGTTCATCCACTACGATGGGGCACAGATCAGGCTCGGGGAAGTATCGGTAATCATGAGCCTCTTCCTTGCTGCGCATGGAGTAGCTTTCACCCTTGTTGTCATCCCAGCGTCTGGTTTCCTGGATGATAACCCCGCCGAAATCCAATTCGTCAATCTGTCTTTTGGTTTCGCCCTCCACCGCCCGGACAATGGCCCGGATGGAGTTCAGGTTTTTCATCTCGGTCCGGGTGCCCAGCGCCTGTTGTCCCTTCGGCCTGACCGAAAGGTTTACGTCTGCACGCAGTGAGCCCTCCTGCATTTTGCAGTCGGAAACCCCCGTGTATTCCAGGATGGCTTTCAGCTTTTCAAAAAAGACCTTTACCTCTTCCGCAGAACGGAGGTCGGGTTCGGTAACAATCTCTATCAACGGGACGCCGCAGCGGTTATAATCGATCAGCGTATCTCCGCCCCACTCGTCATGAACCAGCTTTCCGGCATCCTCTTCAATATGGATCCGGGTAATCCGGATCTTTTTTGTCTGTCCTCCGGCTTCAATTTCTAAAAAACCATTCGCACACAAAGGCAAATCGTACTGGGAGGTTTGAAAAGCCTTCGGCAAATCGGGATAAAAGTAGTTCTTTCTGTCCTGCATTGAAAACGGAGCTATCTCGCAGTTGGTTGCAAGGCCTGCCTTCACGGCATATTCGACTGCCTTTTTGTTCAATACGGGAAGCACCCCCGGCATGCCTGTGCAAATCGGACAGCAATGTGTGTTCGGCTCGCCGCCAAACTCGGTGGTACAGGTACAGTATATCTTTGAACGGGTTGCCAGCTCCGCATGGACTTCCAACCCAATGACCACTTCATACTCCATCATACTCACTCCATTTCCAGGCTTCGTACGGACCTTTACGGTTATCTGTTGTTTCCTTTAACCATAGGCTACAGCGCAGGCGTTTGATGAAACCCGTTTGATTTCTCAAAGGCATGGGCTGTTTGAAGCAAAGTTCCCTCTTTGAAGGGTCTGCCGATCAGCTGCATCCCGACGGGAAGACCCCTGCTGTCGGTTCCGCAGGGTACCGACAATGCACAAAGGCCGGCAATATTCACCGACACGGTATAGATATCGCCGAGATACATCTCCAGCGGGTTGTCGGTTTTTTCGCCGATTTTAAAGGCGGTTGCCGGTGCTGTGGGGCCAAGCAGAACGTCCACCTGGGAAAATGCCTTCTGGAAGTCCTCATAAATCAGCCGCCTGACCTTCAGCGCTTTCTTGTAGTAGGCATCATAATACCCGGAGCTGAGTGCATAGGTTCCAAGCATGATCCTTCGTTTCACTTCGGTGCCAAAACCTTCACTTCTGGTCTGCCGGTACAGGTCGATCAAATCATCAAATTTCTTTGCTCTGTATCCGTATTTTATCCCATCATACCTGGCAAGGTTTGAACTTGCTTCGGCTGAAGATATCAGATAATAGGCCGGTATGGCATATTCGGTGAGGGGGAGTGAAACCTCTGTTATTATGGCACCGAGGGCTTCAAATGCTTTCGCTGCACTGAGGATTTTCTCCTTCACATCGGCTTGAAGGCCTTCCTGAATGTATTCTTTGGGAATGCCAATTTTCAGCCCCCGGATGTCCCGATTCAGGAATTGCGTGTAATCGGGATATTCCACATCGGCCGAGGTTGAATCCATCGGATCATGGCCGGCAATAGCATTCATCACAGTGGCACAGTCTTCAACATTTCGGGTGATGGGCCCAATCTGATCCAGAGAGGACGCAAACGCCACAAGTCCGAACCTTGAAACCGTTCCATAAGTGGGCTTTAAGCCTACAACCCCGCAGAAGGAGGCCGGTTGGCGAATAGAACCGCCGGTGTCCGAACCCAGCGCAAACAAGGCCATTCCTGCGGCTACGGCTGCTGCCGCTCCACCGCTTGAGCCACCGGAAACCCTTTGCAGATCCCACGGGTTTCTAACGGGTTTATACCAGGAGTTTTCGTTGGAGCTGCCCATCGCAAACTCATCCATGTTCAGCTTGCCCAACAGCACCGTATCGTTTTCCTGCAGCTTTCGAACAACCGTGGCGTCATATGGCGGAATGAAATTGGACAGCATCTTTGATCCGCAGCTGGTCAGGATATCTTTGGTGACCATATTGTCCTTTAATGCCATCGGAATGCCCGTCAGTACAGAGGACGCCTGCCCGGAGCCGATTTTCTGCTGAAGCATTTCAGCCTGTTGAACCGCACTTTCACTGCATACCGTAATATAAGCACCGATTTTATCGTCGAACTTTTGAATACGGTTTAAATATGTGGTAACCAGTTCGGTCACCGAGAATTCCCTCTCCCTGAGTTTATTGGCGGTATCCCTGATGGACAGCTGTGTAAGATCCAATAAAACCCCTCCGTTCAGCATCGGCTATCATATTGTTTTTTCTTTTTAAGGTTATCAAGACATTTCGGAATACCCTGGAAAAGATATCACGAAAAAATATTTTATGCTCGGTCAATTTCCCTCAACAACTTTTGGTACCCTGAAGCATCCATTCTCTGCGGATGGAGCGTTTTGCAGCACATCTTCGCGGCTGGAGGACTTATCACAGACATCTTCGCGAAATACATTCCGGATTGGCAGCACATGTTCCATTGGCTTCACCGATTCGGTGTCCAGTTCTTTCAGCTTATCCATGGAATATCGGATGATGGAATCCATATCTTTGGCCAGCCGTTCGGTTTCTTCGTCTGAAAGGCTTAACCGGGCAAGATCCGCCACATATTGAATTTCTTTTTTGGTAATTCCCATGCTTCCGGCCTCCCACGCAAAAAATAGGAAAAAAACAGCAATCGGAAAAAAGTTTATTTTTTATTCTATCTCAGCAACCCGCCCGCGTCAAGCACCAAGCCACGAAAACATGAACCAATGGGCGGGGCCCAGGTTCCTTGGCTTAATCTGACCATGGTACCTGGGCCCCGCCCAGTGGCTTACTGGTGGTAGGTTGAAAGGAAATCACCGATGTCGGTGACAGCCTTTGTTAATCCTACCGGATCCATCAGTGCGACCAGCCTGAAATGATCCGGATGGAACCAGTTGAAGCCTGTTCCCTGAACGATCAGTATTTTTTTCTCCCGCAGCAGATCCAGCGCAAATTTCCGGTCATCTTTCAGCCCAAAGTGTTCCATATCCAAACGCGGGAACATATAAAAAGCACCCCGGGGCTTTGTGCAGGAAACACCGGGAATTTCATTCAGAAGCCGCCAGGCAATCTCTCTTTGCTCATACAGCCTGCCGCCTGGTACTACCAGATCATTGATACACTGGTATCCATCCAGTGCGTTGCAAATAGCGTACTGCGAAGGAACATTGCTGCAAAGGCGCATCGAGGACAGCAGTTGAAGTCCTTCAATATAGTCCTGGGCCATCTCCCTGTTGCCGCTGAGAACCATCCATCCGGTTCTGAACCCTGCCATCCTATGAGATTTCGAAAGTCCGCTGAGTGTGACGACGAGTGTGTCTTCGGTCATCGAAGCAGGAGAGATATGTTTTTCCCCGTCATATAAGATTTTGTCATAAATCTCATCCGAATAAATGATTAGCCTGTGCTTCTCGGCGAGGCGTACCAGCTTTTCCAGGCAATCCTTTGAATATACCGCGCCAGTGGGATTATTGGGATTGATGATGACAATCGCCTTTGTTTTGGCAGTAATTTTCCTCTCAACATCCTGCAGGTCGGGCATCCAATCAGCTGCTTCATCACAGAGATAATGCACGGCCCTGCCCTGAGAGAAGTTTACCGATCCCGTCCACAAAGGATAATCGGGTGCAGGTACGAGCACTTCGTCACCCTTGTTCAATAATGCCTGCATGACCAACAGGATTAACTCGCTGACACCGTTTCCGGTATAAACATCATCGAGGCCAATGTTCCCAACACCCTTGCGATTGTAATAGCGGACAATGGCAGCCCTGGCTTCTTCGATTCCGTTGGAATCACAATAAGCCTGTGCCTGAGCCCTGGTTATATTGTTTTTAATGTCATCAAGCACTGTATCCGGGGCAAACAGACCAAACGATGCCGGGCTTCCGATATTCAGCCTGGTAATTTTCTGGTTCTCGGCCTCAAGGCGTTTCACTTCCTTTAAAATGGGC
The DNA here is from genome assembly GCA_023426765.1 of Bacillota bacterium. Taxonomy (GTDB): domain Bacteria; phylum Bacillota; class Clostridia; order DSM-8532; family DSM-8532; genus JAAYJG01. The sequence goes on along the minus strand of JAEZBW010000346.1, from coordinate 916 downwards.
CCCCGGATTTCATAAGAAACCTGATTCAAATTGCTCGATTTGGTAAAAACCGTGTTCATAAAAGATCCTCCTCCCAACACCTGTTCCGTGCGTCAAATGATGTTGCATCACAAGCCGCTGTTTCGGAACTGTTCTTCAAGTGCCGGACTAAAGGTGAAGCATGTGCTATGCCGATCATGCCGGGCAGCAAGCCCTTACCTGGCAGAATGCGTTTTTTGTGTTTGCGTTGTCCCGGTTGCCGCTAGCGATAAACAACCAAAGGTCCATACTTTTGCACAAATAAAAAACTCTTCCAATCCCCAAAGGGACGGAAGAGTTATCCGCGGTACCACCCTAATTAGCATAAAATGCTCAGCTTTATCCAGTACTATCATACTGTCCCTCTGTAACGTAAGGGATACGTCACTCCCTACTTAAGTTCGGGAGGCGGCTCGGAAGCTGCCTTCTGTATTTTCACCCGCCGGGCTTCCACCAACCCCGGTTCGCTGTACGGTTACAATACGTACTCCTCTTCTTCATTGCCTTTGATTGTTCAGTTTTTTGTCCCCCATATACGGGAAACGGAACGATTTTTATCATTATATTACAGGTCACCGATATTTGCAAGCAAATTCTAAAACTTTTTCGCGCACGAGAGGGGTCGTTACTGCTCAAGGGCAGTACCTGGAAACCATCCACGGTACCTGTCACGCGGGTCGAGGCTTGTAGTGCGTTCCATTCCAGTGCCAGGGTTATCCTTTCCGGGGGAGCGTTCCGGCGGGTACGCTCCTCTGGTACACATCTGTTTCCGGCTGTTTTTACAGGCTGTCCGGTTTTCCTGAATAGTTTTTTGCAATTAACGAAAACTAACCATAAGCAGTTAAACGGATTTTACATGAGGTAGAGCAATGAGCATACGCCTTGGTTACGCCTGTCT
>JAEZBW010000275.1 GCA_023426765.1 Bacillota bacterium | reverse complement strand
GATGAGCAGCGCCGCTGAGCGCATGCAGAAGATGATCGACGGGCTGCTGGAGCTTTCGCGCGTGCACACGCGCAAGCGCGAGTTTACCCAGGTGCACCTTAAACGGCTGGCCGACGAGGCACTCTCGGACCTGGAGCCGCGCGTGCTGGCGAGCGGCGGGCAGGTGATCATCGGCGATTTGCCCTGGATAGAAGGCGATGCGATGCAGCTGCGGCAGTTGTTCCAGAACATGATCGGCAACGCGCTCAAGTTCCACAAAATCGACCAGCAGCCGGTGATCCACATCACGGGCGAGGTGCTCAACGATGGCATCCGCAGCGTAGCGGCCCTGCGGGTTACGGACAACGGGATCGGGTTCGAGCAGCAGTACGAAGACCGAATCTTCCAGCCCTTCCAGCGCCTGCACGGCAGGGCCGAATACGAAGGCACCGGGCTGGGGCTGGCGATCGTGAACAAGATTGTCGAGCGCCACGGCGGAACAATCAAGGTAGAGTCGGTGCCGGGAGAAGGGGCCACGTTTACCATTTGCCTGCCGGTGAAGGCGGTGGCGTAGAGCGGTCCTTCCATCAACAAATGGTATGATTATGATCAACAGTTGCTGATCGAAAAGGACCCTTTCCATGACCAATACGCAGGATTATTCCGCCAAGCTGACCGATTTGACGCCGTATGTGTACGGCACCACGCGCCTGGGCGATGCCAGCATTCCCTTTGATGAGCGCGTGCGGCTGGCGCGCAAGGCGATGGACGCGGGGGTGTGGTTCCACACCAGCCACACGTATGGCAACGCGCTGGAGGTGCTGCGCGCCGCGTTCGACCAGGAGCGAAGCCGCGTGCCCAAACTGATCGTGAAGATCGGGTGGAACAATATCGCCGAGCTGCGCCAGACGATCCAGACGCATTTGGACGCGCTGGCGGTGGACAGCCTGGAGCTGGGCCAGCTCTGCCTGGGTGGGGCGCTGGCAGAGGAGTTCGCCAGCGGCGGTCCGTGTTACCGGGCGTTTGAACAGATCAAGGCCGAGGGGCTGGTGCGCCGCTTCGTGGTGGAGGTGTTCCCGTGGACTTCGGAGATGTCGTACCGGGCCATTCAGGGCGGCTACCCGCACGGCGTGGTGGACGGGTACATCTTCTATCTCAACCCGCTCCAGCGCTTTGCTTCGAACCCGCTGTGGGAACTGCTGGAGCAGGAGCGGCTGCCGATGGTCGCCATGCGTACGGTGGCAGGCGGCGACGTGCATAAGCTGCGCGATGTGCCCGGCTTCGCCTGGAAACCCTACCTGCAAGAGCGGGCCACCCAGGTCGCGCCGATTTTCGAGCGCTCGGGCGTGCCCACGTGGACGGAGTTCTGCGTGCGGTTTGCCCACTCCTTCCCCCTGGTGCGCGCGACGGTTGGGGCCAGCGGGCGGGAAGAACATCTGCGCGCGTTCTTGGACGCGGCAAAGAAGATCGAGCCGCTGCCGCAGGAGATTGTGGACGAGATCCGCGCGCTGCACACGCGCTGGAGCGAGGAGGTCGACGCGCACGCGGAGCTGTGGAGTATGTAATGCTCACTACCAAACACCGGCGTTCCATTCGCGTGCCAGGGTTTGATCACACCAATCCAGGCCCTTATTTCATTACCATTGTTACCGAAGGAAGAATTTCTCACTTTGGAAAGATCATCGGCAGCGATATGGTTTTGAACCAACTTGGGGAGATTGTTCAGCAGGAGTGGCTGCGCATGGCCAATCGTTTCCCCGGTCTCCGGCTCGAAGAGTACATCGTTATGCCCAACCATTTCCATGGTCTCTTGTTTCTTGATGAGAAACGCAATTTGGAAGAGGAGACAGTACAAAGCCAGCGGGGGTCGCTTGGTGCAATCGTTCGCGCGTTTAAATCATCCACTACGCTGCGCTATCGCCATCTCTGCGGTGATGGTAAAGGGCCGTTGTGGCAGCGAAGTTATTATGAACACATTGTCCGAGGTGCTCGAGATTATGATTCGATCCGGTTTTACATTCTCAATAATCCCTCGCAGTGGGAGACGGATAAATTACACGTGTAAAACTGCCTAATCTATCCTCCGTTCCGCCTCTTCCCCCGTAGAGGCGCCGCGAATTTCTAGAACCGCCTAAAACCTACCCTTAACGGCTGCGCCCCGGGTCATGGAACCGTTTTTTCTATTAACGTCCCCATCGGTTTCATATATAAAAATATGGGGCGATGGATTATAGAAAAGGTGGTCCTATGACCCGGGGCGCAGCCGTTAAGGGTGATTTCGAGGTGGCTCTAGAGATTCGCGGCGCCCCTACGGGGAAGAGGCGGAACGGAGATTGGGCGGCCTTACGGCTGCTTCACCGTGAACGTGATTCGAATCGCCGGGCCGGCGAAGCGGTTGTGCCGCCACACGCGCCAGGTGCTGGTGAACGCTTGCTCCTGCACGCCTTCGGGTAACTCGGGGGCGGTGAAGAGGTTATCGTAATCGACGAACTCGAATGGCTCGCCGGGGTCGACGGTGTCGAGTACGGGGGTGCGCGGCCAGCGGCCAAACAGGTTGGCGTCGTCGGCGTCGATGTTGACCAGCATGTC
>JAEZBW010000249.1 GCA_023426765.1 Bacillota bacterium | reverse complement strand
CTTCAAGCGTAAGCCCTCTCAGGTTGTACTCTCCGGCAACCTCCAGAATTTTCCGCATCATCGCCGCGGCAATCTGCTGCCGACGCCAGGAAGGCTCTACAGCGACGTTTGTGATATGTCCTTCGTCGGCAATCATCCAGAGGCCGGCATAGGCCACAACCTTTTCCCCGCAAACGGCGACATAATAAAGCGCCAGCGGATTGTTCATCTCCTCCAGAAACATCTGCTTCGACCATGGGATCGTAAAGGAATGTTCCTCCACCAAAGCAATTCCATCGATGTCCCCGGGTTGCACTCTTCGAATTTCAATGCCAGGCCCGGTTTTATCCATCTGTTTTATCCCCGGCAGTACCGCCCTTCATTCTTTCGGCCTGTGATTTGCGTAAATAATTCGGTACTGCCGAAAAAGCATCGGCAGCGGCAGATCCCTGTTGGTGCATGATCCAGGCCAGCCGAGCTACGGAGGCCGCCCGGTGGGTGAACAGCTCGTCCGGGGCAAAGGAAGCTGCAAGCTGCTGTTTCATCAGAAACTCCCGATACAGCGGCACGGCATCCCCCACAAAGCGAAGAGGAGTATTCAGCCCCTTTGCAATATCGGCAAGCTCTTCGATGGAAATGCCGCAATCCGGATGGCGGATAGATACCGTATCTCCGGAAATATGGTAGATCCCGGTGAATACCTGTCGGTTTCTGGCGTCCATCATAGGGCAAACAAGGCCGTCGGTCTCGCCCAGCGTACAGGCCAAGGCCATCAGTGTAGGCACCTCGATTAAGGGGATATTTAAAGCATATGCGAACGCTTTCATTGTAACCACGCCAATGCGCAGGCCGGTAAAGGACCCGGGCCCGTTGGCCACAGCCAAAAGATGAATATCGGCCGGCTTCAGATCCAGCATTGCCAGCAGGGACTCGATCATCGGAATAACCTTCTGGGAATGGGTTCTGCCATTGCGGATGGTCAGTTCACCAATCATATAACCGTCGGTGGTAACGGCAGCGGTAGCCGCGCTGCCGGATGTGTCCAGCGCCAGGATATTCATTTTGTTTCCGCCTCCTTGAAGCTGATTTTTCGCTCATCCGTACCATTCTGTGTCCGTTCCAGGTGAATCCATTTTGTGTGTGCAGGCAGCAGAGGGCGAATCAAATCAGCCCACTCAATCACGCAGATGTCTCTGCCATACAGATACTCTTCAAAGCCGATGTCAAAGAGTTCTTCCTCTTCCGACACCCTGTAAACATCAAAATGGTGCAGGGTTGCCAGCGGGCCGCTATAACTGTGAACCAGTGTGAAGGTAGGGCTGGTGATATACTCCCCAATGGAGAGACCCCTGGCGATCCCTTTCACAAGGGCGGTTTTGCCGCTGCCCAGATCCCCGGTCACAGCAAGAATATCCCCGCTTTTCAATAAATGCGCCAGTTTCTCACCCAGTTCAATCGTTTCAGCTTCATTTCCGGTAATATATTCGTGCATTCCATGCTCCAGCCTTCATTTAGAATCATACCCCAAAGCTGCATCAGCATCGGGAAATGATCCCATTATAACATATCACGGAGAAGGTTCAAGCCTGTGCATGGCGCAGGTTACCCATAAAACCACCCACGGAATTCATGCATCATCCGGCCTGTTGCCGTGCACCGGTAGCTTTGATAGCTGGAGTGTCATGAGCATGATACCGGGAGTTGTTACTTTTTAATCAGGTTCCCGGATTCGTCCCGAATCAGGCCAAAAAGCTTGATCATGAACTGTGGGACGGGAATACCCAGGATGATGAGGTTTTGGATGATGCTTAAGCCTTCGGTTCCTATCAGATAAATATACATTGCCGTTGTAATGGCACCTTGCACATGAAGAGTAATCCCCGCATTGGTTGTCAGAAAATCAATTAAAAATTCCAGCAGAATGGTTATCAGGATTAACACCAGGAACAGCAGCTTTTTAAGGATACCGCGGACAGCCTTTTTATAGCTGAAGCCTCCGTACCTGAACAGTCCGCACAGAAGCCCCGTGATATAATCGAGGATCATAAACGCGGCCAGCACGATAAAAACCTCATCCAGGGATTTTACGATGTAGGAAATGATGACCACAATGCCTCCGATAAAGCTTTTTGTTTCAAAGGTATGTGTCAGGCTATGCATTCCATCCCCTCCTCTTCGGTGAACAAAAGCCAGGTTTACGCAAAGTTCCTGCAGGAATATGCCCTGCATCCGGTACAGGTCTGCCTGCCTTTTAACCGGATGTTTCCGCTGCTGACTCTTCAGATAATCTCACTTCATCATATGCATCAGAGAATAAGTTGGACATAGTCTTTGAAAATGTTTATGGTCAAGTTGGTGGATTGCTGCCGAAAAAAAAAGAGACCGGGAAACCCGGTCAGGATATGAAAAGAATTCTTGCTATTCTTTTAAGAGGCATTCGCATTTTGCCTGAATTTCAAACGATAATGCTTATACTTTGATGTCCATCAGGCGTTTTTCAGAATGTTACTTCGATGCAAGCCATGCATCATACTGGCTCTGCATTTCGGCGATCAGTTTATCAACGCCGGCTGCCTTGAGCTCGGATTCCATCTGCTTCACGGTTGAATCTACATCGACAGAACCGGTAAACAGCTGTTTGTAATAGGTTTCGATAACAACCTTGCAGTTGGCATGTTCGGTATCAACAGGCGTTCTGTCGAAGGAGAAGCCAAGGCTGTCCAGAATGAAGCCCTGCTTGTTATAAGCAACAAACTGATCCCATTTATTCGGGTCTTCATTGTCCATCAGGTAATTCAGGAACTGATCTCCGAATCTCCAGCCGTTTCCTGCACGATAGCCGGTGTTGTCGGTCAGCTTGACAACATTTTCAGAAACCTTTGTATAGTGTTCGTTTTCAATACCATAAACAAAGAGGTTGTTCAGGTACTTGTCGGTATACAGCATTTCGATAAAGCTGAAAGCCTGATCGGGATATTTCGCCGAGGTTGGGATGGCCAGCAGCGCTCCGCCGGAAGCATCGCGGTTTGCCATTACCGGCTGGGTGATGTTAACATCCAGCCATTCTACACCGGTGGATGCTGTCATTTCAGCAGCTTTTCCCGGCTTCATGGACTGGCAGATAGCGAAGTATTTGTCTGTCTTCAGATGATCATTGAAGTTCTGCATGGTTGCAGCGTCAGCAGGAATATAACCCTTTTGCATGTATTCTCTCATCTTCTTATACATTGCGATGGATTCCGGAGCGAGGAACTGGTTGATGATCTTCGTATCTCTGTTGTCGGGGTACAATGCGCCTGGGATTGAATCGTCGCTGATCGGATCCCAGTCCAGGAGCTTGAACGGCGCTTCGCCTTCAACAACCAGCAGCGGATAGGTATCCGGTTCATTTTTCTTAATGCTTTCAAATACCGATTCCAGATCTTCCATCTTCTTGACGTCTGCAGGGTTTACATTGTATTTATCTGCAAGATCCTTCTTGATGATGAAGCCCCAGTTATGTACCTGTTCCTTGCGGCACGGAACGGCATAGGTTTTTCCATTGATTTTAACTCCGTTCATGAACGCTTTTCCAACGACGTCGGTGATGGTGGAGGATTTTGCCAGATAGCTGTCCAATTCCCTGAAATATCCGGCAGAAGAGTTTGCCTTGATGTCGGCAGCCCAGCCTGCGGTGAAGCAGATGTCAATACGGTCGCCTGCTGCGAGCATGGTATTGACCTTGTTGTTGTAGGGATCCCCGTAACCGAGAACCGTCAGGTTTACCTTTACATTCAGTTTATCCTTCAGATAGTTGTTGGCAGCTGCCAGAATTTTGTCGGTTTCCGGCTCCTGCTGAGGCCCTACGAGATACCAGATCAGTTCGACAGCCTCACCTTGCGGCACTGGGTTAGTACCCTGGTTGTTTTCAGACGGGGTGGTCGGGGTTGTGGGTGTGACGGGAGTAACGACGCAGCCCGTCAGCAGCATTGCGATCGACAGAACCAATGCGGCAGCCACACAGGTGAATCTTTTGACTTTTCTCATGATTAAAACCTCCTTAAACAATTGTTTTCTATGTTACGGGTGACCCTCTTTTGCCGGATCGCACCGCAATCAACCTTTTACCGCCCCTATCGTCAGTCCCTTGACAAAGTACTTCTGGAAGAAGGGATATGCGAAGATAATAGGGCCTATGGACAACACTGCTACAGCCATACGGGCACTTTCGCTCGGAAGATCCTTGAAAGCCAAAGAGGATTGTGAGAATGACGAGGAGCTTGATAAAAACTGTATACTCAGCAAATACTGATACATCAGGTATTGGATATTGTACATTTTCGGATTATTGACGAATATCAGCGGCAAATACCAGTCATTCCAGTAATTCAGCGTGCAGAACAGTCCGATGGTGGCCAGTCCGGCACGGCATAATGGAAGGACGATGGTGAAGAAGATTCGGAATTCACCGGCTCCGTCAATTTTCGCCGACTCAATAATGGACTCGTGTATGGTGGTTTTATAAAAGGTTCTCATGATCAACGCAAACCAGGCATTCAGAAGATAGGGGAAAATCATGATCCAGATGCTGTCCTTGATTTTGAAAATATGCGTATAGACCATGTACCACGGGATCAGCCCGCCGCCGAAGATCATGGTGAAATAGGCAATGAAGGAGAAAAAGGTTTTGTACCGGAAACCGCTTCTGGCCAGCGGGTAAGCATACATGCAGGTAATCAGCAGGCTTAGCAGCGTTCCGAATACCGTGGTAAAAAGGGAAACACCATAGGCCCTCCAGATAGCCTGCCCTGAAGCGGCAATGTATTCGTAGGCCTTAAAGGAAAAGGCCTTTGGGAAAAAGGTGTAGCCGGTTCTTAGAATTTCCATCTCATCGGTGACCGAAACAATGATCACCAGGATGATGGGGGCAATGCAGATGATGGAACCGAGAATGAAAAACAGGTTCAGAAGAGCATTGCTTACCCGGGATATTTGATTGGGGTTTCTATACAAGCGTGTGCCTAACATGGGAATCCTCCTTAAAACAATGCCTTATCGCTGTCTATTCTTCTGACGACAAAGTTCGCCAGGCTGACGGTGACACAACCCACAATAGCCTGATAAAGCCCGGCTGCGGCGGTCATACCGATATCGCTCGAATTCCGAAGGGCATTGTAGACATACGTGTCGATCACGTTGGTCGTGGAATACAGTGCCCCGCTGTTTCGGGTTACGTTGAAAAACAGCCCGAAGTCGGCATTAAAGATGCGGCCCACCGCAAACAGCGTCAGAATGATCATCATGGGCTGCAGCATCGGAAGGGTGATATAACGGATTTGCTGAAGCTTTTTGGCTCCGTCGATGGCTGCAGCTTCATAATATTCCTGGTTGATGCCTGAGATTGCCGCGATGTAAACCACGATATTGTATCCGGTATACTTCCACATCTGAAAAAAGATGATGATCAGAGGCCAGTATTTCGGCTCGGAATACCATTGCACCTTTTCAAGCCCAAGGGTCTGCAGCACGCCTCTGTTGATAAACCCAAACTCTATGCTTAAGAATGAATACGCCAGATAGCCGACGATGATCCAGGAAAGAAAATACGGAAGGAACATCACGCTTTGATACAACTTAGAAAGCCGCTTTCCGGTGATCTCGTTCAAAGCGATGGCTAGGGCCACCGGAACTACGAGGCCTAAAACAATGAATACAACGTTATACAAAATGGTATTGCGTGTGATGGTAAAGGCATAGGGTGATTTGAAGAAAAATTCAAAATTGCGGAAGCCGACCCATTCGCTTTTCAGGATGCTCATAATGTAATTGCCATGCAGCCTGTACTTTTTAAAGGCCAGAACCACACCCGCCATGGGCAGGTAATTGTTGATCAGCATTACGATAAGCCCGGGAAGAAGCATGACAAACAGCGGATAATTCCTGCCCACTTCCTGAATAAAGCCCAGTTTTGATCTTCTGAGGGATTTTTTCAACTGCATATTCACCACACCTTTTCCCAAAAACCGGTACGGAAACCTGATTCATGTCTGTCAGTAAGGGCAGACTGTTCCGAACGGTAGCGGGCTTTTTTCAATCTGTTATCTTAATCATAAAGAGATCGGGGTTTTTAAGAAATAGAGCAACTTGCTTTATCGTGCATATAGTTGTCTTGATGGAGAGAACAAAATTTTCCCCCCAATCCCCGTATCAGGGGTTGAAATGCGCAAAAAAATCCACCTTGCGGTGAAAACGTATTGAATTTTCACGTGCCGTTTGATACGATAATTGCACGACCCATCAGATTTTTTCTTGTGGGAGGATATTATGCTGAAAAAAAAACTTTTTATACCTGTCCGAATCCTGGTGATCCTTGCGATCGGGCTTGCCCTGTGCGGCTGCTCTCTTACACTGCCGGCCTTAACAGAGGCCAGTGCAAACCCCACGCCTCTCCCTGCCGATGATACCACCAGCGCAGTTGAATTGACGTGGTATCTGGTGGGTAACCGGACACAGGCCGATCTGCCCGTTGTTCTGGAAAAGGCGAACGCCCTTCTGATGGAAAAACTAAATGTCACACTGAAGCTTTTTGTTTTCACGGCCGGCGATGAATACGACATGAAAACAAACACCGCTCTTGCTGCAGGGGAACCCATTGATATCGTCTTCACCGCCAACTGGAACGCCAATTACAATATTAATGCCACCTCCGGATATTTCACCGAACTGAATGGATATCTGAACAAATACCCGACCATCCGAAACATTCTGGGGGATTCTTTCCTGAATGCCTCGGCGATCAACGGAAAAAATTACGCCATTCCCACCAATAAGGAAAAAGTGCATCATTGGGGCTATCTTCTGAGAAAAGATCTTGTGACGAAATATAACATGGATGTGACGCAGATCACCTCTATTGAAAACATCGAACCCTTTTTGAAGACCATCTGGGAAAATGAACGGCAGATTACTCCGCTGGCCGTTGCAGCCATGGATGCACCCTTTCAGATCCTGGACTGGGATCGCATCAGCGACGACGATGTCCCCGGCGCCCTCTACCCCGATAACGGTTCCACACGGATCATCAATCATTTTCTGGCACCTGAAAGCATCGAGGTGTACCGGCTGATGCGTTCCTGGTACAACAAGGGTTATATCCATCAGGACGCCGAAGCAATGCAAAATCAGCTGGATCAGATGCGATCGGGCAGGTTTTTCGCCGCCTCGCAGTCCCTGAAGCCCGGGAAGGATGCCGAAATCAGCGCGAATACGGGCTTTGAATGGGTGCAGGTGGATATTACCCAGCCGGTGATGTCCAACCGGGAAGCTACCGGCGCCATGCTGGCCATCCCCGTAAAATCCGCCAACCCGGAAAGAGCTTTTCGCTTCATTGAATTGCTGTATACCGACAAGGAACTGATCAACCTTTTAAAATTCGGAATTCAGGATGTCCATTACCACAAGGTAGCAGAGAACATGATCCAATTGACAGACGCTGCGCATTCCCGCTACAATCCGGGCTATACCTGGTGTTTTGGCGATCAGTTCAAGGATTATGTGATGGACAACGAGGATCCGCTGAAATGGGACAGATTCATCATTTATAACAGCAAAGGCCTTGCTTTGGACAGCCTGGGGTTCGTCTTCGACAAGACCAATGTGGAAGCCCAGACGTCGGCCTGCAAGAATGTGGTGCAGGCATATTACCGGCAGCTGTTTACCGGAAGCGCCGATGTGGACACAACCATCCGGCAGTTTGAAAAAGAACTGAAAGCCGCCGGCGTAGGGGATCTGATCGCTGAAATGCAGAAGCAGTATGATGCCTGGCTCGCTGATAAGGCTGCGATTACACCCCTGCCATAGCACCCGCACTTTCATATCTGCTGACCGTGGTATTATTGAATAAAACAGCCGCAAAAAAAGACCGGAGCTACCGGTCTTTTTCAATGTTGCGCTGCTGCGCATTCCTTCGTATGTATATCGGGTTTCTCGAACCTTCCAGTGTTAACTATCGGGGTTCCCCTGCATTCTAATCGTTTTGATCGGGAAGCGTTTCCCTGAACTCCGTCGGGGTTAATCCCACCACCTTCTTGAACAGCCGGGAAAAATAATGGGCATCGGGAATGCCTACCTTTTCGGCCACTTCATAGGTCTTATATCTGGGTTCCCGCAGCAGTTCGCGGGCTTTCTCCATCCGAATGCCGTTCAGGTAATCAACAAAATTTCTTCCCAGTTCCTTTTTGAACATTCTTGAAATATAACAGGTGCTGACATAAACGCTGTCGGCCACTTCATTCAGCGTCACCTGCTCGTTGTAATGCTCCTGAATATAGTCCATGGCCCTGCGGAGGATCAGCTTGATGCTTTTATTGTTGTATTGGTTGACCTTCGCCGTAACGCTAAGGGATACCTCTTTCAGAAGATCATTCAGTTCGGCGATGCCTTCGGATTCTCCGATCATTCTTTGCATGTTGCCCAAGTGAAGGGTTTCTGCCTTTTTATCATTATCGGCCTGTGCCACCGATAGACGGATATTGTTGATGCAGGTAATCGTTCCCCAGTAAAAGCTCTTCAGGTAATCCCTGTTAACCCGCTCCATGGAACCGATACAGCTGAAAATATCTTCCAGCCTGCTGCTTACAATCTTTTCATTGCCTGTTTTAATGGCGTCCAGCAAAAGCTTCTGTGTTTTTTCCAGAACCGAGTAGTCCTCAAACCTGACAAACCCCTTTAAATCCCCGTGAAAAATGATCGCATTGCTGCCCAGATAAAACTTATGTTCCAGGCCTTCCTGACATTCCCTCAGCTTTTCAGCCAGCTGCATCACCCCGGCGCCCTCAGAGCTGACTGCGATCGTAACGGTAAAACCAAAACAGTTGGTGATCATCTCCTGCAGGTAAGTGCATTTTTCGTTGATCAATTCGGTGTATTCCGGTGAACTTGTTTTACTCTGCAGTACAAAGGCGGCTCCCCCGCCGTTCAGCGGGATGCTGATCAACTCGAAGGCATCGTCAAAAACATCCCGGAAGGTATTGATGATCCCGAATTGATACAAATGGTAATCATACTGGCTGAACCTCTTGTCCTCTTCTTCCTTGTCGATTTCGACAACCGTAAGGATGAAGCGATCGATCCGGATGTCCAGAAGCTTTGCCTGCGCCAACACGCTTTCCCTGTCGGAGTTGATTCCGTAAAGGATATCATACAGCAGTTTTTCCTTCAGAACCGGAATATTTTGTTCAAAAAGCTTTTTCAGCTTTTCCAGCTCTTCATCCCGTTTCACCAGACACTTCAGTTCATTGACCGCCCTGCCCAAAACCGCCGTCAGTTCCTCAATTTTGGATGGTTTCAGAACAAAATCGAATACGCCGAGCTTGATAGCCTCCTGCACGTAATCAAAATCACGATATCCGGTGAGAATGATGATTTTACAGTCGGGTACCAAATCCTTCACCGCGCGGATCATCGCAAGGCCGTCGGTTCCGGGCATCCGGATATCGGTCAGAAGGATATCCGGGCGGAGATCCTCAATCAGAAGCTTCCCTTCCTCGCCGTCGGATGCTTCGGCACAAACCTCGCAGTCAAACTGCTTCCAGTTGATGATGTTTCGGATGCCTTTTCGGATGATCGGCTCGTCATCAATGATCATGACCTTGAACATAGTACCCCTCCGCCGGTTCCCTGTTTACCGGCAAACTCACGATAACCCTGGTGTATTTGTCCTGTTCGCTTTCTATTTTCAGCCCATAGGAATCACCATAGAACAGCTTTATCCTTCTGTTGACATTTTCTATGCCGATGCTTTTTCTCTCCTGGCTTGCCATCGTCTTAAAATATTCGTCGTTCCCCATGGAAAGCTTTTTGTTCAAAGCTTCCAGCCCGGCCCTGTCAATTCCGGGGCCTGAATCTATCACGGTGATGATCAGCAGACCCTCTGCAAGGGTAGCATCCAGCGAAATCTCCCCCTTGCCGCGCAGCTTCTCAATGCCGTGAAAAACGGCATTTTCAACAAGGGGCTGTATTAAAAGCCTTGGGATTTTCACCTCTGCTGCATCTTCCTGGATCCTGGAGGTAAACTTAATTTTGTCCTCAAACCTTCGCTTCAGAAGGGAGATATACTTGTCTGAATA
>JAEZBW010000247.1 GCA_023426765.1 Bacillota bacterium | reverse complement strand
GTCGCAGAAATAGGTGCGCTGGAAATTTTTAAAGCCGGCCAGGAAACGGGGAATGTCCTTCATGGGGCAGGAACTCCGGGGGGGCCTTGGACAGGCGCGCCCGCATGGTGAAAAACTGGCGGGAGATAACTTCGCTGTAAAGCGCCAACATCCCGATTCTCAACGATAAAGCGCGTCGGATATTGTGCAGGAAGCCGAAACGTCGTCCGACTTCTGGTCCGCCTGCGCTGTTGCTGCCTATCATCGTCGCCAAGGGTCCGTCCAGCCAAGGCGCGGACGCCGCGCCAATCCCCGCCCTGCCCGCTGCATGGGGCCGCAGAAGCGACGCAAGCCCCTCCCGCGAGACTTTCCCTGATCCAGGTCATCAGCCACGTGAAAACGGGGCATGGCTGGTCCCGGTGAACCCGTTGCCATGCCGCCCAATGATTGCATATAAGATTACCGAATATTCCTGGCGTCGTCCGAAAACGAGAGGAGCAGCAGATGAGCCCTGACGAGATTGAGAACGCGCACCACCGGACATTTGATGAAATTCGGAACGAGGATGAGGAGGGGAATGAGTTCTGGTTTGCTAGAGACCTAGCTCCGCTGCTTGAGTATCAACAATGGCGAAATTTCGTTCAAGTTATCGAAAAATCTAAAATATCTTGTCGGAATTCCGGCCAGGAAACAAAGAACCATTTTGCTGAGGTCAGCAAAATGGTCGCGCTTGGTTCGGGGGCAAAGCGGGAAGTCCATGACGTCAAATTATCTCGATATGCGTGCTATTTAATCGTGCAAAATGGAGACCCCACAAAGCCCGTTATCGCTTTAGGACAAACATATTTTGCCATTCAAACAAGACGCCAAGAGCTTGATGACGAGAAATCTTTTGAAAGCCTCTCTGAAGACGAGCGGCGACTGGTACTTCGTGGCGACATCGCTGTTCACAATAAAGCCCTCGTCGCGGAAGCAAAAAAAGCCGGAGTACAAACGCCACTTGATTATGCCATTTTCCAGGATCATGGATATAAAGGTTTGTACGGCGGCTTAGGCGCGAAAGATATTCACGCACGAAAAGGTCTTAAAAAGACTCAAAAAATCCTCGATCACATGGGAAGCACTGAGCTGGCAGCCAATCTCTTCCGAGCTACCCAGACAGAAGAAAAACTGCGAAGAGATAAGGTCAAAGGGAAAGCTGCTGCGAACAAAACACACAAAGAGGTAGGAGCGAAAGTTCGTCAAACAATAGAAGAGCTTGGCGGGACAATGCCCGAAAATCTTCCAACACCGGAAAAGAGCATTAAAAAACTGGAATCAGAAAAGAAAAAGGGACTCCCGCCTTCAGAAGAATAGACACGAATATCGAAACAGCGGGCGACGGCGAAACGGCGGCCCAGGGATAGCGCTGGGGGAAGTCTTTTAGGGAGAAGAGGGAAAACTGGCGGGAGAGGACTCCACACTTGCGCCGCAACACACCGATAAAAAACACTAAAATACGTTCGTGATTTTGCGGTTATCCAGAAAGTTATCCGGTTTTTTGTCCCTCTGCGCCCCTGACGACTACCACCGTAGCCAGCGGCCCTCTTGCCCATGTCCTGCACGGTTGTTATAACGTCAGTGTCAACATGGAGGTGCCCTATGCAGGCGCTCAAAATCAGAAAGGTGGGGAACTCTCTCGGGCTGGTGCTGCCGAAGGAAGCGGTGGCGCGGCTCAAGGTCGTGGAAGGCGATACCGTGTATCTGACGGATGCCGAGGACGGCTACCGGATCACGCCCATGGACGCGTCCTTTGCCGAGCAGATGGCGGCGGCGGAAGACATCATGCGCGAGGATCGGGACGTGTTGCGCGAGTTGGCCAACCGATGACCTGGCGATGGATTGCCGCCGCCGTGGTCCTGGCCGTCCACGACCAGCAGCTTGCCGAACATGGCGGCTCGGCCGGGGTCCGGGACATGGGGTTGCTGGAAAGCGCCCTGGCCAGGCCGGCGCAGCTCGCGGCCTACGGGGAGCCAGATGTTTTCGACCTGGCCGCGACCTACGCCCATGGCATCGCCAAGAATCATCCCTTCGTGGACGGCAACAAGCGCACGGCCTATGTCGCCTGCCTGCTCTTCCTGCGGCTTCATGGGGTCCGCATCGAGGCCTCGGGACCGGAGCGCGTCATGGCGTTCGAGCAGCTCGGCAAGGGGGCGCTTGACCGGGATGCCTTGGCCGGGTGGTTGCGGGCGCGGGGAAAATAGCTTGCGGACCAGCCTACAGCAGGGCGGCTCGGTACTTTTTTGGATGAAACTGGACAGTGTTGGATACTGATTTGGCGGAGGGAGAGGGATTTGAACCCCCGGACGGGTTTCCCCGCCAATGGTTTTCAAGACCACCGCCTTAAACCGCTCGGCCATCCCTCCGCAGACAGCCTCTTTAAAGCGCTTTGCCCGGACAGGCAATATCCATCTCGTCAGCTTCGCAGCCCAGATGCCCCAGTTCCGTGAAAAGCGCCTCAGGCACCTCCAGAAAAGCCAAGCCCACGCCGGGCACGGAGCGCCGCAGCGCCCAGGGCTCGTGCCAGGCCACCCGCGTGCGCACCGGCGCTTCGGCCACGTCCGGAAACACCACCCAGGCCTCCTGGCCGATCTCCCAGGCCGCCGTCGTGAACAGAAAACAGCCCAGATAAGAAACGTTGACCGTGCAGGTCTTTTCGCCGCCATCGACGCCGTCCGGGCGAGTCCGCCACAGCACGACCGGCAGGTTGGCCTCCACCCGCTCGCCGCGCCGCAGGCTGCGCGGCAGGAAATCGCGACAGGCGGCGGTGAAAACCGACAGCCCGTCCCGCGACGGCGGCCCGGCGTCGGCCCCCAGGGCAAACACCGTGTCTGTGGCTTGATCGTATTTGAGGCGCGCCGAAGGAT
>JAEZBW010000234.1 GCA_023426765.1 Bacillota bacterium | reverse complement strand
CCTTTGAATACCGTCAAAGATGTTGCCGATGATTCCGGGGCCGAGCATGACGCTTAAGGGTCTGCCCGTCGCAATCACTGGTTCTCCCGGCTTCAGGCCGGCCGTATATTCATAAACCTGAACAATGGTTTCATTCTGATCAACGCGGATGACCTCCCCAATCAGCTTTTCATGGCCTACCAGCACCATTTCCAGCATCTTCAGGCCATCATTGCCTCTCACCCGTATGACCGGGCCGTTGATCCCATAGATTGTTCCATGGGTTGTTTCACTCAATTTCAATCACCTGCATTTTCCGGAGACAGCGGTCTCCCCTTCTTTGTTGTAAACCCGCTTACAGGTTAATATTCATTCCGGATAATTCAAGAAAACCTTCCCGCTGCTGCTTTAATCGCGTTGAAAAGGAATAATCCGCCATTAACCCGTTCGTACGGTTCAGCACGATGCATCCCCCCAGCAGGGGTTCGTCGCTTTGCACAATGGCAAAGGTGTGATTTAAACGCTCTCTCAGCTTTTTAATCACGGCGGTATCACAGCTGTCGGCTATAACCTGAAGCTCACCGGGGCCCACTTCATTGATTCCAGTGTTTAAAAAAGATTCAAGTCTTCCACGGTATTCATCCTGGGTCCGATACTGTTCAAGCCTCTGCTGAACCCTTTGAAAGACACCCTCCATGATCTGCTGCCTTTTTTTGAACAACAACTGCTTTGCCTCAAACAGCTTCGCAGAATAAACCTCGTTGTTTTGCTTCTCTATCTTATTGATGGCTTCCTGAATGCTGTGGTAAGCTTCCTTCAGAAACTTAATCTCCTGATCTTCCATGAGACTGTTGTTTTCCTGCCTGGTCTGGTTCAGCAGCAGTCCGGCTTTATGAGCGGCATCCTTCAGCACCATCGTGGCGAACGTATCCAGTTTTGGGTTTATTTTATCCATGTCCATATATATTCCTCATATCTTCAGCCCAATCGCTTCACGTACATGCCGGGTAATTGCGTCTTTGGGTCGGGTGGTGCCATGCTTGCCCGGAATTTCAACAATCAACGGTGTCTGGAAGTTCAGTTTGATATTGTAAACCTCAGACTGAATAAGATCCACAAGACTTTCGTTGATCAGGATCACACCGATTTCGCTGTCCTTCATGGCAGCATTCAGCGCATCACGCACTTCCTGCCGCTCATGAACGAGAACACCTTCAATCCCTGCCAGACGCATCCCTGTTTTTGTATCCAGATTGTCACAAATTAAAAACATTTTCATTTTTATGCCGCCTTCGGTTTCAGTAATGCCGGCATAAACCGGCTCCCCAGAGACCGTTCGGGATAACCCGAGCCGGCTCCCCAGAGACCGTTCGGGATAACCCGAGCCGGCTCCTAACTGTTCAGAATCAAAATGGTAACGATAAGTCCATAAATAGCAATACCTTCGGCAAGACCGACGAAGATCAGGGTCTTACCCAATAGCTTGGAGTCCTCGCTGATAGCGCCTAAAGCTGCCGAGCCTGTGGAAGCAACAGCGATTCCGGCACCAATGGAGGCCAGTCCTGTTGAGAGCGCCGCTGCCAGATATCTCAGCCCGCCGCCGTCGCTTGCCGCGGCTTCGGCCCCATCCGCAGCCATGACCGAGATCGGCATCAATAGGATTGTCGTGACAATCAGCAGTCCAAACAGTGCCGCGATATTAATTCCCATCAGCCTTCTGGCATTCTTACCCTTCATACCTCTGCGGATGCAGGTAATTCCAAGGGCTATCATGCACAGTACCAAAAAAATTGAAACAACCAATACAAAAATCATAAATGCTCCTCCAAACCTATCAAATCAATCCTTCTTTATTACCGCCCGCTTTTTCCACAGACACGGACAGGTTTGAACTCCCTGCCATCTCCTGAGAAAAACCGGCTGAACATTTCATAATATTGAAGCCTCATGCATTGAATTCCGACAATCAGCCCCTCCAGGCCGATGATCAGAAGGTTTCCGATGATCAGAACCACAACCTTGCCGGCGCCGCTCACCATATCATACAAGGTCCAGACAGCAAGCGCCAGACCGGCATGGCTGAGCGCGAAAGCCGACACCCTGACAAAGGAGATGGTATTGCTTAAAAAGCCCAGCACCGACTCGAAGACTTCGAAGAACCCTTCGACAAAGCTGCCGTCTTCTCCCTCATGATGCTTTAAAAGCAGCTTTTCCAATTTCTCCTTAAACAGCATCAGAAGAAGCGGGATCAGCAGTATCGTCGCAATCAATGGCACAGGAACCGCTGCTTTGCCTGAAAGGGCCAGTAGAATAGCAGTCAGAGCGCCGCCATAGAAAATAAGCCCGGCAATGCCGTTTCTGTCAAAGATCAGGCGTCCGTAATTCCTGGATTTGATGCTGTTGATGATATTGATCACAATGGACAGGATAATGATAACCGCCCCATAACCGACGGCAATGATCAGCAGCTGATTGATGTTTTCCATGGGTGCTTTCCACACCGGCTTCAACAGATGCTCATTTCCGAAAACGCTGCCATAGAGAAATCCAAAGACAACGGAAGAAGCACCGACACAAGCAAGCACCCATCCAAGCCGTGACTTCCGTCCGAAATACAGATACAGGCCGGCTATTGCAATCACCGCTCCCTGGCCGACGTCTCCAAACATGGCGCCGAACATCAGTATGTATGTTAAGGCAACCAGAATGGTTGGATCGAATTCATTATGCGCCGGTATTCCATACATGGTCACAATCGCCTCGAAGGGCTTGAAAAACCTGTTGTTCCTTAAAATGGTCGGAGGCGTCAGGCCCCGTACCTCCTGCGGTTCTTCGGCCGACAGCATTAAGTCTGTACGTGTCTTCAACTGCCCGGCCAGCTCTTCATATGCTGCTGCCGGCATCCATCCGGTCAGATAAAAGGTTTCCTGGGTATGTGCTGCATATTTTCTTACATGGTAGGCCTGCTGCAGGTATACTGCCTGATTGTAGATTTCTTCAAACCCGGGTCTCTCAGCCTCAATGGTGGTTCGCAGCGCATCCTTCAGACGAAGAACTTCAGCTTCCAGCCCTTGTATCACCTGCTCCATTGCAATGATTTCATCTGCGGGATATCCCTGCGCTTTACCGGATATTCTTACTCTTTCAAAATAAAGCGAGGACAGGATATTGTCAATTTTATCCGATACCATGGCAGGCATGAAATAGGAAATCCATACATCCCTGTCATCACTGGATATGGGTACAACGATCACATCCTGCTCCTGCAGTACCATATCCATTTTGTCAAAGCTTTCTTTCGGCAGCTTTCCAAAACGAACTTTCATGTACTCAAAATGAAACAGATCATCCATTTTCGTTTCCAGGTTCCGAAGTGGAATCAGCTGTTTGAGGATCTGCCTGTTTTCATCGATTTCCGCCTGGGTTTTCTGAATATCCTTCTCGAAGCCGCTCAGCTTTTGTTCCAGCGATTCCATGCCTTTCATCACCATTTGGGTGTCAATGGGTTCGAGGGCGTAGCTGCAGCGCTCTTCGAGGCAGCATGCATGAACGCTGACCTTCATGGTTTTATTCAGATTCTCCAGTGTTTTTACGATGGAGTCATAAGGGTTTTCTCCCAGAAAGGGGGTTAATCCCTTATGACCGTGTACATGGTTGAAAGCATGCTCCAGCTGGATGTTGTTGTCTATGACGTAATGCAGAACAAACTCATCCAATTGGTCGATAGGACCCACAATATTCACATATTTCATCCGTTCAACCGGCATTGCTTTCCCACTCCTTTCCTCAAGTAAAACTTTCCTGCATGATCCATCTGCATGAACCATGGATTGCTTTCTGCACATTTTCGGGAATCCGCCCGCTTTGTTTTCCCTGCAGCGGAATCACATTTTCGCAGAATTCTTACTGTACCTGAATTCCAACGACATACTTTGTGATTGCCTCCACCGGTAAATGATACCGTATCCCTTCCAGAATGGAAATGATGTTGGACAGTTCAAATTCCTTCAGGTGCAGGTATGACAATGCACTGGATATGGAAAAACCGTATTTCCGCAAAAAACTCAGGTGCATACGGTACATATATTCATTGAAGTTCAGTTCTGCAAAAAGGTGTTTATCCGATAAAAAAAGCTCGACATATCGGGTACGTGCCACAATTTGCTTAAACGTCTCCGGATCTTGTGCGTCTGCCAGTTCGTAGACCAGTTCACTGGAAAGCATATAGCCCTGCGGAATGAAGTAGCTTAAAATGACGCTTCGATCCAGATTATAGATCATTCTTCCCCTGTAGATCCACAGCAGGTTTAAAACATCTATTTCGGTTCCGAGGGAACGCTCGACCATACTGGCGTCCAGTCCCTGCAGAAGCTTTTTCTTCTTCGACAGGACAAGCTTGATGTAATACATGTCAAGGGCCATCTCAATATGAAACAGATTATGGCTTTTATCCTCTGACAGAAAGGGCCTTAACACGTTATAATAGCCCGTTCCCTGCAGGTTCCCGATAAATTCATGAGAAGTCTTTGATTTTGTCAGCCTGCCGATATCCAGAGTGTCATATTTTGACAGGAACAGCAGCGAATCCTCCACCAGGGTTACGGTTCTTTCCATTTCCAGCACCCTGAACAGTCTTTTAACGCTTTCCACCTCATGCTTGAGCAGCGCAACCTTTAAAAATTCCTTAACATTGCCCTGTGAAAAGCAGAACAGCTTCCGGTAATCGTTTAAAAGGCTCTTTCTCAGCATGTTTTCAAAGGGTACCCGGTGAATTTCGCTTTCATTCAGGCTTGAAACCACATCCCTGTATGATGTATTGTTTTTCAGCCACGCAGCAACATCAGCTACGCTCTTTTGGCGCATCAGATCCCGGTAGTTTTCAGCTGTTAACAGTTTTCCGTACATCGCACGGGTTTTTCCCGCAAGTGCACTGTACTCCGCGACGGCCATCGGCATATCAATCACCAATTATCCTGGAGAAAATCAGGTCTTCCCATTCTTTTGCGTTTTTTGAAGCCTCGGCTTCCAGCTGTGACAATTTATCCTGAATCTGATGGTTTATCCGCTCCAGCTTGTCATCGACATCCTTTTTTCCGGAAGCCGTCAGCTGCCCGATTTTAACATCTGCCATTTCCCTGATTTCATTGCCGCGTTGAAGGATATCTCGCTGAAGTGCTTCCTTCATTTGATTTTTCTGCTCGATGGCATCTGCATAAACTTCTTTTGCTCTATTTTCAATTTCGATGATTCTTTCAAAAACCTGCTCCATAAAGGCTCTCCTTCATATGATCAGCGGCGATCTTTTACTGTATTATAACACGATGGTATGTTTTTGCAATATTCCGGCTTTGGAACATCTTTGTTCCTGATTGATAGGTTTCCCAATAATTCAAAAAAACCTTGGTTGTATTGAATGCTCAACATT
The DNA here is from genome assembly GCA_023426765.1 of Bacillota bacterium. Classification (GTDB taxonomy): domain Bacteria; phylum Bacillota; class Clostridia; order DSM-8532; family DSM-8532; genus JAAYJG01. The sequence goes on along the minus strand of JAEZBW010000234.1, from coordinate 6,643 downwards.
GATTCTTGTTTATTACCGTCATATCAGCCCGCTTCTTTCAAGGCTGCAGCATGGGCGTCAGCCTGATCTTTCTGATAATGAACGGCTGTGACGACGCATCGCAACGTAATTGCCAATAGAACAATCACGCCGCCGAAAATTGAAAACATTCCGGGAACTTCGCCCATTAAGATACATACCCATACAGGATTCAGAATGGGCTCGATCACTGTGATCAATGAAGATTCAAGTGCTGTTACATGTTTTATAGCAATACTATACATGATGTAGCTGATCCCAAGCTGGAATATCCCCAGAATGCTCAGGTAAATCCAGCCTGTAGTGTCCGGCACGGCGGATGACAGAAAAGGAACCCCGATGACAGCTGTGATTAGATTGCCCAGAATAACCGATTCTATCGGTGAGCCATCCTTTTGCATTCTCATAAAGACGGGAAACAGCCCGAAACCCAATCCGCTGATCGCGGCCAGAATATTCCCCCAGGCACCGCGGGTATCCAAATCACCCATAAAGAACAACACCATACCGCCGAGTACTGCAGCTATAGTCGCCCAATCGGCAGGTTTCGGCTTTTCCTTCAATAGCCATGCTCCGAAAAAAGCGACATAGATGGGTGCGGTATATTGGATCAATATAGCATTGGCGGCCGTCGTATATTTGTTTGCCGCCACAAAGGTGATGACTGTCAGGGAGTATGCAAAAGCAGCCGCCAACTGGGGGAAGGACCAGTTGAACTTCGGTTTTTTCACATAAATCAACATAATCACCGCGGCGATGCCTGAGCGTATTCCTGCGATCGCCAGCGGATGTGCGTTGATGCTTTTGATCAACAGCCCACTTACGCTCCATAATATAGCAGTTACTGCAAGGAGCAGTAATGAAACGGCCTTTTGCCTTTTCTGATTCATCCCTGAAGCCCCCAAAAATGCGAGATTAAACTATATCATATCGCAGCGTAAAATTAAAAGCAAACGGGATATTTCACAAACTTTCCTTTAAAACAGCCTTTTCTGTTGGTTGTTCCGGGATATTGACGCTAAAGAACCGCGTTAATCCGTAAATTGCGTGTTTGTGCCCTTTTTGATATTCACATTCTGTACAGGAAGCATATTACAGTTCATGTCTCAGGAGAGTTAGCGGGTGATTTGGGTGGTTATCTGGTGTTGCCTCAAAAAAGGAGCGTAAAATTCCGAATTGTTTTCAAATTACCTGTTGTATTTTTATTCATTCGATTGTATAATTATACTATTCTCTTGCGTGAATCGCATCATGAAGGAAATTTACCCAGTGCTTTGTATAAACCCGTGGGATTCTGTTCATAACAAGGATCTCAGGAGGTTTTCCTGGAGGTGTGCATATGAAATTATCAGAAATCATTCAAAAGGATCAGCAATATTACATGAATACCTTCGGCAGCCGGATCCCGGTCTGCTTTACCCATGGAAAGGGGCTTTCCCTGTGGGATACCGAAGGCAATGAATATCAGGACTTTTTTGCCGGAATCGCCGTCAGCGCGCTGGGGCATTCCCATCCCGCGCTGGTGAATGCCATCTGCGAGCAGGCACAGAAATTGATCCACTGTTCCAGCCTGTATTATATTGAACAGCAGGCAAAGCTTGCAGAACTGATCGTTCAGAATTCCTGCGCCGACAGGGTGTTCTTCGCCAACAGCGGCGCGGAAGCCAACGAAGGCGCCATTAAGCTTGCAAGGCTGTATTTCAAGAAAAAAGGGTTCCCGGAAAAGTTTGAAATCATCACCCTCGACAAGTCCTTCCATGGCAGAACCCTCGCAACCATCGCAGCCACAGGCCAGGACAAGTATCAAAAACCCTATTCCCCGTTAACGCCGAAGTTCCTGAAGGTTCCCATCAACAACCTGGAAGCTCTTGCAGCCACCATCAACGGCAATACCTGCGCCGTCATGCTGGAGCCCATTCAGGGTGAAAGCGGCGTCAACCCGACCACCATTGAATATTTAAAGGGAGTACGTGAGCTGTGTGACAAAAACGGGATCCTGTTGATATTTGATGAAGTGCAATGCGGGCTGGGGCGGACCGGCAAGCTGTTTGGCTACCAGCACTATGGGGTAGAGCCCGATATCTTTACGCTGGCAAAAGCGCTGGCAGGCGGGTTCCCGATTGGAGCACTGTGCGCGAAGGAGCATGCGGCGGGGGCTTTTGAACCCGGCGATCACGGTTCCACCTTCGGCGGCAATCCGCTGGCCTGCAATACCGGTTATGCGGTGCTATCCACCATCATCAACGACAAGCTGAGTGAAAATTCAGCAGCGATGGGTGAATACTTTTTTGAGAAGATGACCACGGTAAAAGAGAAGTATCCCGTGATCCAGGAAGTCCGCGGGAAAGGCCTGATGATCGGTGTTCAATTCAATCAGCCCATCGCAAAGGAACTAAATAAAAAGCTGTTTGAGAAAAAATACCTGCTTGGCACAGTGGGAGACAATATCCTCAGGGTGCTGCCGCCGCTTATTGTCACAAAGAAGGACATGGATGGGTTTATCGCCGTACTGGAAGAAGCGTTGTCTGAAATCTAATGAACCTGCGCCCTGGTTTTCCAGGGCGGCAGCTGTCTGTGTATATACCGGCCGGTGGAAATAAACGGGCTTGCAGTAAACTGCAAGCCCGTAATTTATGGTCTGATTTGTTTCTTCAATACAGTTTGCCATTAAGGCAGATTGTACATTCCGCCGAGATCTTCAAAACCGCCCATTTGTTGGAGAATACCGTTGAGTACCGTGGAGATTGTCGCGGCAAATACTATGCTTAAAACGATTCCAATAGCCGCCATGATCAGTGCTGCGATAAAGTAATTCTTCTTGCTCTTGTTGGTTTTGCTGCCAAAGGCCCAAACAAATACCATAACGATATTAACAATCGGGACAACCATGATCAGCATCGTCAGCAGCCATCCGCCTACACTGTAAGGCTTATCCCGTGGATCCAACCCGTTGTATGTATTGTTCACAGGTGCGGGAGCGGGTTGTGGTCTTTGTTGATACTGGGGTTGGGGTTGAGGCTGGGGTTGAGGTTGATAGGCCGGCTTCAGCGGATAGACCGGAGACTGAGGCTGCGGCTGTGGCTGAGGCTGCGGTTGGTAGGTGGGCTGCGGCTGCGGCTGCGGTTTTGGAACCGGCTGCGGTTCAACCGGAGCAGGGCTTACAGGATCTTCAGGCTTTTGCTGAATATCGGTTTGCTCTGCCGTCTGCATATTATTTCCACATGTCTCACAAAATTTTGACCCTTCAGGTACGTTTGTACCACACTTAGGACAGAACATATCTTTATCCTCCTTTAACCACTCCGTCGGGAATGGCTGTAATACATCATTACCGGTGGCTGTCTTTCCTACCTTCTTTTTTCCAGCTCTTTGGATATATCTTCCCAGGTCAGCCCCTGATGTACCATCAGAACCATTAAGTGATACATCAGATCGGCTATTTCGTATTGTATTTCATCCCTGTTCAGGTTTTTAGCGCCAATAATAACTTCTGAGGCTTCCTCTCCCACCTTTTTCAGAATTTTATCCAAACCCTTGTCAAACAGGTAGTTGGTATAGGACCCCTCTTTGGGATTGGTTTTTCTGTCCAAGATCACATCATAAACTTCACGGAAAACATCAAATGTGTTCTGCATTGGTACATTCCTCCTTAATCGGCAGCTGGCGGTAAAAGCATGTCCTTGAACCCGTATGGCAGGCTGCCCCCTGCTGCTCCACAAAAAGAAGAAGCGTATCGGCATCACAGTCATATCTGATTTCCTTAACAGCCTGATAATGGCCGGAGGTTTCACCCTTTACCCATAGCTTGCTGCGGCTTCTGCTCCAGTAGGTGGCTTTTCCTGTGGCAACGGTTAAATCCAGCGCTTGCTGGTTCATCCATGCCATCATCAGTACTTCCCTGGTATTCACTTCCTGTACGATTACCGGAATCAAGCCCTGTTCATTAAACTTCAGTGTATCCATATAAACCCTTATCCCGCTTCATCCTCCAGGTTTCCCGGCGGATGGAACCTTTTGCTAATCCAATTATATAGCAAATGATCGCATTCTACAAGGCTGAGAACAAATAACATGAAGACAATGCTGCATCATACGGCAATTCAGGCCGGCTGTACAACTCAGCCGGCCTGAAACCTTCATAATAATAAATTGATGGTTTAACTTCTACATGGTCAGGATGCCATTGGGCGTATCGATAATGATGAGCACCTGTTCTTCCTTGCCGGTGGCAGCATTGATATAAATGATGAAATCCCTGTCATTCAGTTTTCCCTTCAGCTCATAGCAGAGAAGCTCGGTTCCGAAGTTGGTTGGTATGATTGCCAGCCCGGAGGCCTTTATCCCTGATCCTTTCATGACCTTTGCGATGGCCTGTTCTTCGGTCAGACCCACAGACGGTATTTCTCGCTCGGTATGGTTCATGATAAACCCTTTTGATTCAAAACCCACCACTTCTCCGGTATCAAGGGCTATCTTCACCTTGATCAAATCAGGATAAACCACTACGTCATTCTGGGAGTAAGCATAGTTGATCGTAGCCATGCTGTCTTCCTTAATGTAATAGGTGTCTTTCATGTTCTTGAAACCACGGCTTTCCAGGAATTTCAGGCCTGCCTGCTTTGCACCGTCCATATCCAGCGTTTCCTGTCCCATATCCCTGGAGTAGAGCATCCAAATGACATGGCCGCCTTTTTTGGTGACGTCTGCGGTCGCGAATTCATCCTCAGGTCTGTCCTTAAAGGTGATTCGGAAGTTATAGGCCGGAAGGGTATCGGTCTGAATATCCCCGGTATGTTCAATGGAGGCGACCCGATCCTCTCCGATAAATTTCTTCAGTTTATCTCTGGCCTGTTCCATGCTCAACTCATTGCCGGTAAGGCCCTTGGGCTTTTGGCTTGTCATGTGTTCTGAAAACGGGCCATCATAAATCAGCGTGGGGATATCGGTAAAGGTTTTATCAATATCGGTGAACAGCTGCCCGGTCAGCTTCTGGGATTGTTTCTGAAACAGCGGTGTTCCTTTTTGGGCAAGCTCATTCCAGCGTATTCTCCCGCCGGAAATGGAAGCCTGCAGATTGTTCAGTGCATCCTCCAGCGATACGGAGTATTGATGCAGGTTTTCCAGTGTCTTCAATTGTTTTTCATCAATGCCCTTTCCATTGATGTTTTGTCTGTCCAGCGAATAAGCGAAATCGCCCACCTGGGACAAAAATTTTGACGTATTGGCCAATACGTCCTGGGTGATGGGCAGCTGGCCGAGATTGGTCTGAGCCAGGTTGGATTGCCGCCAGGCTTCCTGCAGGGTTTCGGCCGCCATTTGCGGGGTCGATGAAACCATGCTTTTCATCAGCAGCACTTCCACGTTCTGAACATGGCCGATCATTTCATAAAATGCCCTGTTATACTGGTTATCCAGCTCCTGCCTTAAATCGGCAGCCCGCTTGTACTGATAAATGCCCCAGGCCGCAACAGCGGCAAGCAAAACAATGACGACACTGTACATATGCCTGTCGGACAGTCTTTTTTTCCAGTCCAGCAGTTTTTCTCGAAATTTGCCCATTTGATCAAACCTCCTTATTCGGGGTGGCTATTTTTGTCCTGCGTCCTGACAATCATCAACATCTCTACCCGTTAACTCGCATGTAGGTGTGAACTGTAACCTTTCATCACTTCTGCTACTTGCCAAAGTTATGTTTCCCAATCACCTTGATGATCTGTCTGCTCCATATCCATTTGCTCGTCGCTGTTGCAGGGTTCCAGTAATATAGCGAACCTCCCGTCGGATCCCATCCGTTCATGGCATCCCTTGCTGCCTTTACCACAGTGGATTTGGGGTCAATGGGCACATTGATCTGCCCGTCACTGACAGCAGTAAATGCACCCGGCTGGTAGATGACCCCTGCAACCGTATTGGGGAAATCCGGAGATTCAACGCGATTGAGGATAATGGCGCCTACGGCAACCTGCCCTTCATAGGGCTCGCCTCTGGCTTCTCCGTTGATAGCCCGTGCGATCAGCTGCTCATCTGAAGCTCTGGATGACTGAGCAAATGAGAGCGTGTGAAACAATGCAGGAATAAACATACATGAACTTATGGAAAAAACGGATATCCAAACAACAAGCTTAAACTTTCTGGTTTCAGACATGGAAGTTTCCTCCTCATATGTGTCAGACCCTGTGTTTTACTTGGAATCGTTTTACGGCATCAGAACCTTCAAACGGTTAATTTAGCCGAATCGGAAGGTCATTTCTTTCCTTCGGGTTCACAGATTCACCTGAAGTTAGTTTTTCATATCCCGGCATATTTATACTGACATCCGCTCATAATGGAAGTGTGGAGAAAACCACAGGAAGGTAATTTTTTCAGAAAGAGAGCGGAACGTATGCATGTCATTTTTTTGTACGCATCTACAGGCAGCGGCCATTTGAAAGCGGCCGGATATGTCAGGGAAGCTCTGATTGAGATGAACAAAGACCTGGAGATCCACATGGCCGATGTGCTGAACCTGTGCTATTTTCCCGTAGAATCCTTTATGCTGAATATGTTCAAACTGCTGATTTCAAAATGCCCCGGCGTTTATCGCCTGCTTTACCGCCTGACCGAAAACAACGCATGGTTCAACCGG
>JAEZBW010000165.1 GCA_023426765.1 Bacillota bacterium | reverse complement strand
GTGAAGGACTGGCTTTTGGAATTTGGCGATGATTTTACCCGGAGGCTGTTGGAAGCTTTGCTGCAGCGTCCTGATTTTTCGGTTCGCGTCAATACACTGAAAACAAATGTGGCAGAGATAGTCAACGAGTTATCCGAGACAGGCATTAAAGCCCTGCAGGGACGGTTTTTACCCGAAGCCCTTGTTTTGCAGGGAGTATCCGATATTTCGCAGAACCCGGCTTTTATGGAAGGAAGGCTTACCGTCCAGGATGAAAGCTCGATGCTGGCTGCAAGGCTTTTAGACCCGCAGCCCGGGGAGAAAATCCTCGATGTCTGTGCGGCACCGGGCGGAAAAACAACTCACATTGCTCAGCTGATGCAGAATCAGGGGAACATCCTGGCCTGGGACATTCATGAGCATAAAACCGGGTTAATCCGGGAAAATGCACGAAGGTTGGGCATTCATATCATAGATGTTCAGAAAAGGGATGCCCTGCAGGACACCGACGACCTGAAGGAACAATATCACCGGGTGCTGGTGGACGCCCCGTGCTCCGGAACCGGAATCATCCGCAGAAAGCCCGACATCAAATGGCAGCGGAAGCCGGCGGATTTTGACAGTTTGGTTGAGGTACAGCAGAAAATATTATATAATGCCGGTAGAACCGTAGTACCCGGCGGCGTTTTGGTTTACAGCACGTGTTCGCTGGATGTACGTGAAAATGAACGGATCATCCGGTCTTTCCTGAAGGATTGTACGGATTTTGAACCCGCCGGCCTGAGTGCGCTTCTGCCTGCAAACCTTGCAGGAAAACAGGAAACCAGGGACGGTATGCTTCAGCTGTTTCCGCATATCGATGGAACCGACGGATTTTTTATTGCCAGGCTGAAGAAAAAAGGGTAGGCCGGGTTTGATAACATATCAAACTGCGGCAAGGTAAGCTTTGTTGAATACCATGAAAGAAGGATTCCTTATCCAATGAGCAAAATCAATATCTACGATTTGGAAATGGAAGAACTGAAAAAAGAAATAGAAAGCCTGGGTGAACCGGCATTCCGGACAAAGCAGGTGTGGCAGTGGATCTATCAGGGCGTCGAAAGCTTTGATGAGATGACCAACCTGCCGAAGGCCTTCCGCGAAAAGCTGAAGGATCGGTTCCTCCTGGGCGGCGTAATGATTACCCAAAAGCTCGTGTCTGAAAAGGATGGAACCAGAAAGTACCTGTTTGCCACGCTGGACGGGAAGGTCGTCGAAGGCGTACTGATGAAGTACAATTATGGAAACAGTGTCTGCCTTTCAACGCAGATCGGCTGCCGGATGGGCTGCCGTTTCTGTGCATCGACGGGTTTGGGTATTGATCGCAGCCTGACTGCAGGGGAAATGATGGCACAGGTTTTATCCATCCAGCGGGACTGCGGCGAGCGCGTCAGCCATGTTGTACTGATGGGGATTGGTGAGCCCTTTGACAATTACGAAAACGTCATGCGCTTTTTAAGAAGGCTGAATTCGCCCGAAACACTGGAGATCAGCTACAGACGCATGACCGTTTCCACTTGTGGGCTGGTACCCGAGATCATCCGGTTTTCGGGGGAGAAGCTGCCGATAAATCTGTCCATCTCGCTGCATGCCCCGAATGATACCATCCGCACCCAAATCATGCCAATTGCGAAAAGATATCCATTTGACAAAATACTGTCTTCATGTCATATTTATACTCAGAAGACCGGCAGAAGAATTACGTTTGAATATACGCTGATGCACGGCATCAACGACGCAGATGAACATGCACGGGAACTTGGGGAAAAGCTTTCGGGGCTTTTATGCCATGTGAACCTGATCCCCGTGAACCCCGTAGAAGGCAAAGGCTTTTCCAAAAGCGGCAGGGAAAGGGTTGAAGCCTTCAAGAGCATCCTGGAGAAACATAAAATCCCGGTGACCGTCCGCAGAGAACTGGGAAGCGATATATCGGCCGCATGCGGGCAGCTTCGTAAAAATACCCTTGAGAATGATGGGATGGTGGATGAGTTTGAAATACGCTGCGATCAGTGACAGGGGAATGCTTCGTGAAAAAAATGAGGATTTCTGCAACATTGTTCTTGCTGCAGACGGAACCCCGCAGGCTTTCATTGTGGCCGACGGCATGGGTGGTCATGAGGCAGGGGACGTAGCAAGCAGAATGGCCGTACAGGCGATCTCGAACGAGGTGGCGCTTCGGATGCAGAACCCGGATGGCAGCGCATCGGTGAAGGAGTTCATGGAACAAGCCATTCTTGAAGCAAATGCCAGCATTTATCAATATGCCCTGCGGAATTTGGGCGGGGCGGGTACCGGTACAACGTTAACGGCCGGCCTGTTACATAATGGTAAACTGATCGTCGCCCATATCGGCGACAGCCGCTTTTATCTGCTGCGCGGCGGGAAAATTGAAAAATTAACCCGGGATCATTCCTTTGTCGGGGAGTTGGTTGAAAAGGGAATTCTGGATGCAGAGGAAGCCAGAAAGCACCCCCTGCGCAATCAAATCACACGTGCACTGGGTTATGAAAAACAGGTGGAGGTTGATTTCTACGAAGTAGATGTGCAAATCGGCGACATCTGGTTGTTCTGCACCGATGGGCTTACCTTGAAGTTTACATCGGACGAGCTGCTGACCATGCTGGTCAGTGAGGATGATCTGGAAATGACACTGAAGAACATGGTAGCGCTGGCCAATCAGCGGGGCGGAGAAGACAATATTACGGCCATTGCCGTAAAGGTTTGAAGCAATGAGGGAGCGAAATCCCAAACAAATAAATTTTGAGGTGTAGGGATGACTGGCAAAGTTCTGAATAATCGATATGAACTGGTTGAAAAAATCGGGTTCGGCGGCATGGCAGAAGTGTATAAGGCACGCTGCCGTGTATTAAAACGCTGGGTGGCAGTTAAAATATTGAAAGATGAATTTGTGAATGATGAAGAGTTTCTGGAACGGTTCGAGCGGGAGGCGTTCGCCGCAGGAAGCCTGAACCATCCGAACATCGTCTCCATTTACGATGTGGGAAGGGAAGACAATATCCATTATATTGTCATGGAATATATCGATGGGATCACGCTGAAGGATTATATCCAGCAAAACGGTGCGCTGCCGTGGGAAGAAGCGGCGGAAATTGCAATTTCCATCCTCAGCGCGCTGCATAAGGCCCATCGGCATAACATCATTCACCGGGACATTAAACCTCAGAACATCATAATGACCTCGGACAATGTGCCGAAGGTGGCGGATTTCGGGATCGCCCGGGCAACCACCACCGCTACCACCACCCGTAAAGTTGATACGGTGGGTTCGGTGCATTACGCTTCCCCTGAGCAGGCCAGAGGGGGATATACCGATGAAAAGTCGGATCTTTATTCGGTAGGGGTTACGCTGTTTGAAATGGTCACCGGCAGAGTGCCGTTCAACGCGGACAATCCCGTTACGGTAGCGCTGAAGCATATTGAAGAAGAGCCCCCTGTCCCTTCGGACTTCGTGCCCGGTATCCCGGGGGCCATGGATGGCATCATTCTGCGCGCGATGAAAAAGTCAAAAACCGAAAGGTACGACAGCGCACTGCAAATGATTGCAGAGCTGGATCATCTGAAAAAGGGTGAAGCCCTGGACCGGGAGCCGGTCAGTCAGACCGACGCCTTTGCCACCAGGGTGATTGGAAATCTGGAGGATGAAAACTTGTCAGGCAGGAAAGACTCAAAAAAAGATAAAAAGAAGAAAAAGAATAAAACGCCAAAAAACAGAAAAATGGTCATTGCAACCTACATCATGCTGATCGGAGTGATCCTCGGCGGGTTGTATCTGATCTATGATGTTGTTGTGAAGGACTTTCTGACGCTTTTCTTCGAACCGAAGATCAATCCGGTTGAAGTGATCAACTATAAGGGCATGACCATTGAAGAGGCGCTCACAGATTTGAAGCTGAAAGATCTTCCCTATAGCGAGCCTGAATATGAATATAACGACACAGTGGCAAAGGGAAAGGTCATCTCACAAAAGCCCGCCCCCGGAATCAGAATTTTGCCGGGCGGGATGACAAAGGTCGAGCTGGTGGTCAGCAATGGCCTGGAAGAGGTGATGATCCCTGAAAACATCAAGTTTGGGGATTATCTGGATGTGGAAATCCATCTGCGGGACGAACTGAAACTGAAGCCCAGGGAGGTCGCCGAGTATAGCGATGAAGTGGCCCAGGGACGTGTGATCCGTACCGAACCGCCCATGGGAACCACCGTCAGGGTGGGTACCGAGGTGATCATTTATAAGAGCCTCGGCCCCAATTTCATGGATGTTGTTGTTCCGGATCTGACGGGCTGCACCATGGATGAGGCCAGAAACA
>JAEZBW010000100.1 GCA_023426765.1 Bacillota bacterium | reverse complement strand
GCTGTCCATCCTTTTTCCCTGCCATTTTCGTGATGTGGATGAAATATGGCTGGGAGAACGTAAGCTTCAGCATTTCCGGGGGGAATGCCGTGAACCGGTGCCGGTTTATGTGAAGGATGGTCCGGTTTACATGGCGTTCATCCCGCTGGAACTGACAAACCATGGCAGAAAGGCTGCTGTCAGAGTGGAACGGGAAGGCAACTACATCATGATATCCTTTTATAATTATGAAGGGGCTGCCCGCTCTTTTGAGGCGAATGATCTGTTTCTGACCACCAGCGGGTTTATCGCACATCTTCGTGATGCGGATGAAATGGAAAGCTTTGAGCGCTTCATGAAGTGTTCTTCCGAATACAATTTAACCGATATCACCACTCAACAGCAGGGAGGATATACCCGTTGGGTTCGTTTTAAGAACAACGAGACGGATATACACTTTGCACACAGCCCTGTCAGCGAAGGGATCATGATTGCTGCAATCAATGGAAAACCGCGGCCTGAACCGGTCTTTTCAGCAACAGCGATTGCCCCGGGAAAGCTTCCTTTCCTCGATTGACATGGATCGCAGGCTGCAAAAAGGATGATCCGGCATACGATAAATTTCTCATGGTAAATAACAAATTTAACCTGTGATAAAGAATTTCAATCAATGATACTATCATTTTGAAAAGGTTTTTAAGGTCTCGCTGCTGAGTTTATCTGTCCATTCTGCTCAACACAGGGGAGGAACATATGGATATGGAAAATAATCCATCGATTTCCGGCAGAGAGTTGGTTCCGAAGGCTCCCAAGCCTCCCGAACCTCCCAAGCCTGTAAGGTCCGGTGGTTTATGGCGCTTTTTCCGCAGCTTTGCGGGATATAAAAAACACCTGGCGCTAACCATCATGTTTTTACCGGTGATTACGTATTTTATCATCTTCAGGTATATTCCGATGTATGGAATCACCCTGGCTTTCAAGAATTACCGGTTCAATCTGGGCATCATGGGAAGTCCATGGGTGGGTTTCGAGAATTTTCAGGATCTGTTCGCCTTCAGGACTTTTACCCGCGCCTTCCGAAATACCCTGATCATCAGTGTTCTGAAACTGGTCTTCGGGTTCCCCATGCCGATTATTCTCGCTTTAATCCTCAATGAGGTCCGGCATCTCCGGTTTAAAAAGATTGTGCAAACCATCAGTTATCTTCCGCACTTTCTTTCCTGGGTTGTTCTCGCAGGGGTATTCATTCAGTTGTTTTCTCCAAGTACGGGTGCCGTTAATTATGTTCTGGGGCTGTTGGGTATTGACCCCATCTACTTTCTGGGGGATAACAAATGGTTCAGAACAATCCTTGTTTCTACCAGTGTCTGGAAGGATATCGGCTGGGGTTCCATCATATATCTGGCGGCCATAACCGGTATTGATCTGAGCATGTATGAGGCGGCCATTTGTGACGGAGCCACCCGTTTCCAGCGAATGTGGTATATTACCCTGCCGAGCATAATGCCGCAAATCACCATTTTGCTGATACTGAACATCGGAAGCTTGCTGGATGCCGGGTTCGATCAGATCTTCAACCTGTACAATGCCGCCGTTTATGAGACATCGGATATCATAGATACCTATGTATACAGAATCGGCATGGGGGAAATGAAGTACAGTCTGGCAACCGCAGTGGGCCTGTTTAAGAACGGAATTGGTTTCCTCCTGGTGGTCATGGCAAACTTCATCACGAAAAAAATCAATAACACAGGCGTTTGGTAAGGGGGAGCATTCAAATGGCAAATCAGAAGTTTAATTTCTTTGACCTTATGTTCTACCTGATATTAATTCTTCTTTCGATCACCATTTTGCTTCCCTTTGTCCACCTGTTCTCCATATCTCTCAGCCCATCCTATGTCGCCACCACCCCGGGGCTGCATTTAATTCCAAGGGATATAACGCTGGACAATTATGCGAAGGTTTTTACCAGTCGGTTTATCTGGTTGGGTTACCAGAATACAATCATACGAACGGTGATTGGTACCTTTTTTCAGCTTTTAATCACAGCCATGGGTGCTTATGCATTGTCTAAAAGGTTTTTCCCGCACCGGACCTTCTGGACCTTTATCATTGTTTTCACGATGTTCTTCGGCGGCGGACTGATTCCCACGTATCTGCTGGTGAAACAGCTCGATCTTATCAACCGGTATGCAGCAATGATACTTCCCGGGCTCGTCAGTGCGTATAACCTAATCATTATGCGCAATTTTTTCAATTCAATCCCGGATGATTTCGAAGAGTCCTGTATGATTGACGGGGCAAACCGGTTTGTAATATTTTTTATGATCATCCTGCCGCTATCGGCGCCGATTCTGGCTACGGTCGGCTTATGGCTGATCGTGGGACACTGGAATTCCTGGTTTGATGTTCTGCTGTATATTCAGGATGACAAAAAGTTTACGCTTCAAATCGTCCTGCGAAGAATCATTTTAAGCGGTACGCAGCAGCTTGTTGACATGACCACCGGAGGGGTGTTTTATGAAGAAACCAATTCCAGCCCCGAGGGGCTGAAGGCTGCGAGCATCTATGTCGCAACCCTTCCGATCCTGTGTACTTATCCGTATGTTCAAAAATATTTTGTGAAAGGCATCATGATAGGCTCCCTCAAAGGCTGAAGGAATTGTTGGATTTCTTAGTAATTGCGGATGCAATTACTTTAGTAATAATAATTTTTAGGAGGGAAGGTTATGACAAGAAGGCAAAGAAAGGTGTCACTTCTTCTGACAGCGATGATGTTACTAACATTGCTAACCGGTTGTATTGTCACCCCTATCGCACCTACTGGAGGAACTACTCCGGCACCCACGGCTGCACCTGCGACCGAACCAACGAAAGCGGCTGGCGACGGGATTATCTGGAAAGGTAAAATAACCATAGCACCCTATATGTTCGGTCCGGTCGATGAAAGCAAAAACGTTGTCAAACCCCTGCTTGAGGAAGCACTTCTGAAATACGGCTATGATGTGGATCTGGAGAATGTTTTCATTGAAAACAGCCAGTATGCCGAGCTTTTGAACGTCCGTATCGCAGCCGGGGATGCTCCTGATATTTTTGAGTCGAAGTCACAAACCTATATGAAGGAATATTATGAGCAGGGATCCATCAAATCATGGACCAAGGAATTTTTCATTGAAAAGTGTCCCAACATCATGAATTTCATCAACAAGGGCGGTGTGGACGGCAGACTGAAGGACTATGTCGATATGTTCTGGGATTTCGCATTGATAGATGGCAAGATGGTGACGGTTCCGCCTTTCTCCGAAGCCGGAACGATGCTGCCGAAGGTGATGCTGCTTCGCAAGGACTGGCTTGAAAACCTTGGCGTAAAGGAACTGCCGTACACGCTGGATGATTTTATCAAACTGATGTACCGCTTCGCAAAGGAAGATCCGGACAGGAATGGGAAGGATGATACATACGGTTTTTCCACATCGGTCATCCGGGCTGTATTCGGAGCATTTTACGGATACAGCAGCTTCCCGGATCCTACCTATTCCAGCAGAATCGAGTTTTACAATCTCGACGGGAAAATTCAATGCGGTGATATTCTTCCGACCAATAAGGAAGCATTGAAAATACTGGCACAATGCTATAAAGATGGTGTCATAGATCCTGAATTTGTTGCTCAGAATGGGGAAAACACCGGTGGTTACTGGGCTCTGTCCCAGCCGTTTATCAACGGAAGAATCGGGGCATCGTGTCATGCGAGTATCGACCACTACCGTCTGCCCGAAGTAACAGGGACAGAAGGGCCCTGCGCAAAGGAATATTATGCAGTCAATGGCGACTATGGTTTTGTTTATGCGCCCTGGCCGGCAGGTCCGGAAGGCAATTATGGCGGATGGAGCCTTGGTCCTGCGGTTGGTATTGGTGAAAATGCCGTTTACAATGGTGCAATGGATGATGAAAAATTAGGGGCCATCCTTGCCATGCTGGATATTTTTGCAAAGGATGATGACCTGGCTTTGACCGGATGCTATGGCATTAAAGGAGTCACATATGAAGTGACGGGTCCAAGCGACAAGCCCGGTGTGAAGACACTGGTCAGCAACGAGGAGTTGAACGCTGCAGGCGGTTCCGCCTACAGAGGGTTTTATGGCGGACCGTCCCCGCTGAATGAAACTCTGATCAAGATGAATTATTACAACGCACCGTCCATCGCAAACATCTTCAACATTCAGGCTCAACCGGGCTATAAGGGAGGATACAACAGGGATGTTTACGAGACAACGGCATCGGTCAGCAAATATCAGCAAGAACTGTCTTCCTTAAGAGACGAAACCTTTATCAAGATCATCAGAGGCGAAGTCGGAATAGATGCCTATGATGCTTATGTAAAGGATTACCTGGCACGGGGCGGACAAATTCTGATCGATGAAGCACAAGCCTGGTGGAACTCCAAGCATTAATCATCAGTGGGAAACACACCCATGAATCCTCAGGGACTGTCCATGCGGACAGTCCCTGTTACGGTTCACACCAGTTACTGTTCACACCCTAGTAGAGCTAGCGGGTGATTTGGGTGATTTTGAAAACCTTATTCACAAGAATGGACGCAGGATAAGGAAATGGTTTATAATAGAACCATAAATCGCTATGATTTGCCAGGAACGTTATAGGAGGTGATACCTTGAACAAGGTTATCATCGTAGACGATGAACCTGCTATCCGGGAAGGCATAAAAAACATCATCAACTGGGAACAGTTCGGCATGGAAGTCAGTGCTGTTGCCGGAAGCAGCGCAGAAGCGCTGGAGAAAATCGATCATTCACCTCCGGATATCCTGATTCTGGACATTTGCCTGGATGGCATGGACGGGCTGGAGATCCTTGAAATTGTCAGGCACAAATACCCGAATGTCTACGTAATCCTGATCAGCGGCTATGACGAATTTGAATATGCACGGCGCGCCATCGATCTGAATGCTTTCTGCTATATGCTTAAACCGATCGATGTAGGCCAGCTGGGTCAAAAGCTGCTGCAGATCCGGGAGAAAATCGAGCAAAAATTCAGTCAGCTGAAAAAAGACAAGGAATTGAATGAAAGGTTGAAGGAAAGCATCCCGATCATTCGAGAGCATCTGTTTCATAAAATCATCAAAGGGAAAAACATAAACCTGGATCTGATAACCGGAAAAGCGGATTTCCTGGGGATTAACCTGAAAGCCGAGGAGTATCTGGTCATTGTCGTGGAACCAAACCTCAGTGAGAATAAAAGCGAGTATGACAAAAACCTGACGAAATATGCCGTCATGGAGCTTTGTGAGGATGCTTTTTCCGATGGATACAGGTGTTATTCCTTTGAATTGGGGGACAATATCGGGTTCCTCGTTTGTGGTGAAAACATAGAACTGTCACAAATAAAGGATATCAGCTGCGGTATCATTCAAAAAATCAATCAATCGCTCAGCGCTTCGGTCACAATTGGAATCGGAAGCATCACAAAGGAAATCACGTCGGTAACACATTCCTACAATGAAGCCGTCAGCGCACTGGAATATAAGATCCTGATGGGTTTGAACCGGGTGATCGATTCCGAGTCCATCCTGAACAGTGCAAACCGGAGATTGGAAAGAAACCTCATCCGCGAGCTTTTTAACAAGCGGAAGGAAGAACTGAAATACGCCTTAAAGACGATGAACCAGGAAATGGTGCAGTCAATCTGTTCCGATATTACCAATACACTTGAGCGCAGCCTGAAAGAGAACATCCGGAACTTCAACAGGGATCTGCTGCAGCTGTCAAACTCTCTGAACGAAGTTGTGATCGGGCTGGACATCAATATCGACAAGGTTTTCAGCGGTGGATACGATCTGTATGGAAGCTTTAAAAGGCTTGAAACCATTGAGAAAATTTCGTGCTGCCTGCAGGAGTTTTTTCAGGCGATCCTGGAAGAAATCAGGCACCGTCAGAATATCAGCAACAGCTTCTATATCAACAAAGCCCGTGACTATATCGAGAAAAACCTTTATGGGGAGCTGTCCCTCAGCAGTATGGCCGACTATCTGTATGTCAGCTCGAACTATCTCAGCCGCATTTTCAAGCAGGAAGTCGGAGAGTCTTTCATTGAATATGTGATTCGGAAAAAAATGCTGGAAGCAAAGCGGCTTCTTGAATCAAGCACCTACAAGGTTTATGAAATCGCCGATGAACTGAATTACAAAGATGTGAATTATTTTACCAAAACCTTTAAAAAAGCTTTTGGTGTAACACCTACTGAATACAGGGAACTCATCTGATACTCCTTTGCCGGTATCGGGTTCTTCTTTCATAAGTCAGTCAATCACTTTTTGTCAGGACAGGAGGTGGGCACATGCCTGGAAAGAGCAGAATAGTCCGGTTTATCCTGTGGGTGGCTGCGGTGTTGTTTCTATTTTCCGCCTGCAATGACAGCAGGCAGCAAACCGGCGGTGGAGGTAAAAAGAAGGGCACTGAAGGGACACAGGCTTATAGCCCTGTACCGGCTGACAAATCTCTGCCGAATGGTTATCCCGATGTCCTGAAGATCACCAGATGCCTTTATTTCGGGGATTCAAGCGAAAATGCCGATCTAAAGGAATCATTCATACAGGCATTCTATGAAAAAACCGGCATTCGCCTTCAGATCACATCCCCCCCCAGAACCAATTATATGGAAATGATTACCCTGATGATTGCCTCGGGTGAACTGGATGGCCTGGTAAATTTCTTCAGTGCTTCGAATGTTCTGGATGCTATAGAAAACAATACGATTGAGCCCCTGAACGAATATCTTGCGGAGAACGCGAACTGGAATGCGATGACCGAATCGTACAGGAATCTGTACTCGTTAAACGGGAAGGTCTATGCCTTATCTGCCGGGTTTGAAGGGAGTACCTTTACCCGGAGCTTTCGCAGGGACTGGCTGGATAGGCTGGGCATGGAAACTCCGCAAACCACCGATGAATTGTTTGAGGCAGCCAGGGCTTTTACCGAAGACGATCCGGACGGGAATGGCTTGGACGACACGATAGGCCTTACTTCGTCCCGCTTATGGAATCTGCAGGATATATTCCAGGCCTTTGGCGCAAGGCTGAACAATACCGGTGAAATGTCAATCACTTGGGATCCTGTCTCAGGTGTCTGGCAGGACAGCATGCTGAAACCTGAAATGGCCGATGCCCTCGCATTTATCAAAAGGCTTTATGATGCAGGCTATCTTGATCCGGACTTTATCACAAATGAAGGCAGCAACATGCGGGAAAGACTCTGGACCGGAAAAGCCGGAAGCTCATTTTATTGGGCAATGCATGCCTACCGGCAGGCAACCACCGAAATGCAAGATAACCTGCCTGAAGCAAAATGGGCCGAAGTGACCGTACTCCGGGGATCACAAACCGAAATGCTGAACAGCAGGGTGATGGGCGGCTTGCTATATGTGCTCGTAAAGGGTACCGCACAACCGAAAGAAACGGTGAACACATTTTTCAACATGATGTTTGACAAGGAAATGACTTTCATGCTGCGGTATGGAATGGAGGGGAAAACCTTCCGGTGGGAGGACAACAGGATCATTATCATGACCAATCCGGCAAACGGAAAGCCATTTGAAACACCGGGGCTCATCCAGGAAATGCCGCAATTCGACAGGGTTGCATATCCCTGGTGCTACGATGGTTCAAGCCGCGAAATCCAGGAGAACTTAAAACTGATAGATATCGAAAGGCAAATGATAGAAGAGGGACTCGCCGATCATTCCTTATTTCTGGTGGACAAGATGGTTTATGATGTTCCTGTTTCGAAGGAGTTTACAATAAAGAGCGCTGCGATAAAAAAGTTGTTTGAAGATGAAGTATTTATGGCAATACTGGGTGAAAAACCCATCCGCCAGGCCCTTGAGGATTATCGAATAAAAATGAGAAGCCTGGGCGGAGATAAAGTGCTGAAAGAAGCCAACGCAGCAATAGGAAAAGAACCAAACCAAAAATACTAACCCGGGGTTGACCTGGAAGAGCAGCCTGGGAACCGATCGGAGCAGGAAAAAGACGATGAGAAGTTATTCTTCGCTTTGGAAAAAAAGTGACATGACGCACAGCCTCAAAAAGAAGCTGATATTATCAGTCCTTCTTCTTCTTGCTCTGTTTATCATCATATTTCTAATGAACAACATTGTATTAAATGCCATGCTGATGAAAAGAACCAGCCAGTCGGTTACAAAGAGCATCCGGCTGGCTGATATTTCTCTGTCATATTTCCTTGAGCAGGCTAAGGAACAGGCTTACCGGCTTTCGGCGGAGGTCACCGAGCGGGCCGACATCAAAAGTCTTTTATGCGGTGATGAAGATTTGTCCGTTTATGCCGAATATAAAGCCACAAAGCAGTATATCACCGAGTTAACAAAAATAGGTCTGACAGGTGGTGTGGAATCTATTTATGTTTACAGCGGTTTCAGGGGGAAGCTGATCACTTCGAACAACGGCGTATTCAGGGTTCAGGAGATCCCTGAATACAAATGGCTTCAGGAAGCCCGGACCATGCAGGGGGATAATGCCCTGAAATGGATTGGCCACTGCCGGTACCTGAATGAACTGCAATGGGATGCTTACATGATCAGTTTAATTTGTAAAGCACACACCATCAACAGAGGAATAAACCATGAGGTTTACTTTGGGTTGAATTTTAACGAAAGCCTGATCTATGACGTATTTAAAGATATCGGGATTACGCCGCATTCCATGGCGTATCTTACCGATGAAAGCGGCGTCATTCTCTCAGCCGGAAATAAAGACAGTATTGGCATAAATCTGAATGATTTGCTGGACGCAGACATATTCAGTGGGAATGGCGAGTCGGCACGGATTATTGTGGGCGGGGAACGCTTTGTCCGGTTTATTGCCGTCAACGATATCACCAACTGGAATATCGTTTTGCTGGTACCCGAATGGGAGCTTTTTAAGGAAAGGAGAATTTACTGGCTGATCATTTCCTTATGCATTTCTGTGGTCATCACCGGCATTATTTTAATTGCGTACAAAACCATTGTCCGTTATGTGGATACGCCGGTGATGAAGCTGGTCAAATTCATGAAAAAAGCTGAAAAAGGTGACTTTGGTGTTCGCATTACCGACACGCGGAAGGACGAATTCGGGTTATTGTATACCGGATTCAATGAGATGGTGGGTAAAATCGACATTTTGATCCGGGAGTTATATCAGGAAAAACTGCTGAAAAGAGATGTGGAGCTGAAATATCTGCAGAAGCTGATTAATCCGCATTTCCTTTACAATACGCTGGATACGCTGAACTGGCTTGCCAGGGAAAACAGGCTTTCCGATGTGTCTGCGCTGACACTGGCCCTTTCCAATCAATACCGTACGATATTCAACAGGGGGCAGGAATATATCCCATTAGGCGTTTGTCTTCAAAATATCACCGATTACCTGTTCATCCACAAGGTGCGTTACGGTGGAACATTTTCCTACCGGATCCACATGGAGGATGCAATCTCGGATGTTCTGGTTTTGAACCTGACGCTTCAGCCTGCGGTTGAAAATGCGTTGATGCACGGGATACAAAACAGGGATAAGGCGGGCGGAAAGGTGGTCATATCCGCCCGCCTCAGGAAGAACCGCATTCGTGTGCGTATCTTTGACAATGGCGCCGGCATGTGGAAGGAAAAATTGAAGATCCTCAGAATGAACATGCGATCCGACAGAAAGAGCAACGATTCGGGCCTGAAAATCGTGCATCAGCGTATCAAGCTGTTTTATGGCAGCCAATATGGCATCAGTATCCACAGTTCGTTCAGGAAAGGCACCTGCGTCAGTTTTGTTTTCCCTGCATGGGAATACATCGATCCCCAAAGAAGTTCCGAATTTGCACAAAGCGAAAGCCTGGGGATTTTTAACGATGAACGGCAAAAACTCTCCCTTCTGTAAGCTGCATTGTTCTCAGGATATTTATCAAATGCTCCAAAGACCCCTTGCCTCTATAGGCAGGGGATAAACCGATTTCCACTTCAGTGGCGGGTTTCAATCTCCCACTGAAGGAGCATTTGATAAAATGCTCGCGGCGCGTTGCACGCAAAACGCGCAAGGAAGGCGCTTTCAGCGCTCGCGTTTTGGCGCACAATTCGCGCAAGCGCTCATTGAACAAATGCTCCTTCACGCAAGCACGCATTGACTATACCTGTCTGACAAATCGCAATGATATTTTTCTACTGAAATTAATAATTTTATCCTGTACTCGTGCCATGAAAATTCCTATATAGTAAAAATAGAACAAGCGCTACTCCTGATATTGATAGCCCATTGCAGCTGCAGATGGTTCAGTGGTTGGCTCAAACCATATGTGCATGATGCAAAGCAAGGGAGAAGAATGGATCATTCAGCCGTTTGTTTGCATGAAGGGAGAGAATTCAAATGCCGGACATTGTTTGTGTGGGAATCCTGGTGGCAGATGCAATTGCCCGACACGTCAATCACTTGCCGGAGCGGGGAAAGCTTAGTCTGGTTGATAATATTGAACTGTTTTCCGGGGGTTGTGCGGCAAGCACTGCCATTGCTCTTTCACGTCTGGGCGTTTCAACGGCGATTATCGGAAAGGTTGGCAATGATGGTTTCGGCCGGTTTCTGAAAAGCGCATTGCAGGAAGAAAAGGTCATTTTGGATGGCCTGTGCATCGATCCTGCAACTGGTACATCCGCTTCGGTTGTTACCGTAGATGAACAGGGTGAAAGGACATTTCTCCATTATACCGGAACAAATGCCGTATTCAACCGGGAGGACATTTCCATGGAGCTCATCGATAAATGCCAAATTGTTTTTGTCGGCGGCGCTATGTTAATGCCTATGTTTGACGGCAGCGGGTGTGCAGATTTTCTAAAAACGGCAAAAGCCATGGGTAAGCTGACAGCGCTTGACACAGCATGGGACTCAACTGGCAGATGGATGGATGTTTTGAAGCCTTGCATGCAATACATTGATCTCTTTATGCCCAGTTTAGAGGAAGCTGTTCAGTTAAGCGGGAAAAAAGAACCGGAAGAGATAGCGGATGTCTTTTTATCCATGGGCAACCAAAACGTGGTGATTAAGCTTGGCTCAAAAGGCTGCTTCATCAAGAACAGGAAAGGCGAAGCGTACACCGTTCCTGCTTTTAACGTTCACGCAGCGGACACGACCGGAGCGGGGGATTGCTTCTGTGCAGGTTTTCTAACCGGCATCCATAAACGATGGAACCTGAAACAGTGCGGAATATTTGCCAATGCCGTAGGGGCCCATAGTATTATGGCAACCGGTGCGATCACAGGGATAAAGTCTTTTGAAGAAACCATAAAATTCATTCAAAACAATGGATTGTGGCCTGCCTTCAGTGGGGATGCAGAATGAAAAAATTGCTGATGTATGGCGCAGGGAATATTGGCAGAGGTTTTATCGGGCAGCTGTTTTCGCAATCCGGTTACGAGGTTGTTTATATTGATATCAATGATGAACTGATAGCCGCATTCAACCGTGAACACCGGTATCCCGTCAGAATTCTGAGCGGAAAGGAAACCCGCGATATTTGGGTGGAGAATGCCTCAGGGATTCATGGTGCGGACGTCCGGAGCATTACCGAAGCCATTTCAATTGCGGACATCATGGCAACAGCGGTGGGGGCCGGAGCACTTCCGACAATTGCGAAGCAGATTGCCGCAGGGTTGAACAAAAGATGGCAGATAAAGAATATGAAGGCTTTCGATATCCTGGTCTGTGAAAACCTTCCCGAGGCCGGCAGTACTTTTGCAGGGTTCATCAGAGCTGAACTGGGCCAGGAACATCAAGAGTTCTTCGATGAAAAGGTTGGCATTGTGGAAACCTCCATAGGGCGGATGGTTCCTGTGATGACCCCCGAGAGAATGGATGGCAATCCCCTGAGAGTATGCGTTGAAGAATTTTGTGAGCTGCCGGTGGATCAAAACGGGTTCAAGGGGGCGATCCCGCCGGTTATCAATATGATTCCATACAGTCCGTTCGCCTATATTCACCAGCGCAAGCTTTACATCCATAACATGGGTCATGCTTTAACGGCATACCTTGGCCGCCTGAAAGGATATCTATACATTGCCGGTGCCATTGAAGATCCTGTCATCAGGCAGGTTGTAACGGCTGCCATGAGAGATTTGGCGGAATGTCTGTGCAAGCGGCATGGAACATCCCGGGAAGATACCAATTCGTATGTTGATGATTTGATTCGGCGATTTGGAAACAGGCAGCTTTGTGATACCGTGGACAGAGTGGGCAATGATGCAAAAAGGAAGCTGTCTCCCCGCGACAGACTGGTAGGGGCCGCCAGACTGTGTGTTGAGTATGGTATAAGCCCACAATATTTATGCCTCGGGATCGCGGCAGCCATTCGATTCTTGTGTTCCGAAAACAAAACAGGTGACTGCCCGGTGAGCGAGGTTCTGGAAAAAATCTGTGGGATTGACAGCAACGACCCGCTCTACGAAAGCATTATCGTTCAATACAAGGCGATCGAATCCGGTATCCCGCTTGAAGATACGGTAAAAACAATAACAGAAATACTGAACCAGGACGCAGCCAGTGATGGGGAGGGAATATGATGAACGGACGGGAACGATTTTTAACCGCGATTGAAAACAAAAAGCCAGACAGGCTTCCCTGTCAGGTTCATGACTGGATGAAATATTATCTGGACACATCTCTGAAGGGCATGGATGCATGGCAGGCTTACGAGTATTTCGGCATGGATCCTGTTTTGTACATAAAGCCGAATTATGTTTATAACACAAGAGATTTGGAAAGCTGGGATATTAAAAGAATTGATTTGGGGGACGATGCGGATGGGAATCACAACTGGCTGAAAGTGATTACAACACCCGAAGGTCAGCTTGTTGAAAAGCACTCTTCCAACAAGTTTACAGGCTGGATAACAGAGTTTCTCATAAAAACCCGGGAGGACTTTGAGATCTTCAATAAATATGTACCCATCCCCGAAAGCGTTGACTGGACACCCGTGCGGGAAGCAAAGAAGAGGATCGGCGATAAAGGCATTGTACGTTCGGGCTTCTTTGATTTTGGGCAGGGAAGCCCCTGGCAAAGCTTCGCAGGTTGCCTTTACAATGTTGAAGAAGCGATTTACATGACTTATGATGAACCCGATTGGATCCATTATGTGTTGAACAGCTTGCTGGAGAAAAAGCTGAAGGTCATTGAACGGGCGGGGAAAATTGAGCTGGATCTGGTTGAGACAGGAGGAGGTGCCGGTTCCAGCACCGTTATCAGCCCCGATATACACAGAGAATTTTGTCTTCCTTATGATAAAATACAACATGCCGCCTTACATGCTGCCGGAACAAAAACCGTTTACCATCTGTGCGGAGGGCTGATGCCGCTGCTGGAGACAGTGGCTGAAAATGGTACGGACGGCCTCGAGACCATGACACCTCTTGAAATGGGCGGAGACTGTGATCTGGCGGAAGCCTCGGAAAGAGTCGGGAACAAATTGTTCTTCATCGGAGGTTTTGATCAGAACGCGGGGTTTGAAAACGGAACGCCGCAGGTGATCAGAGACATGGTTTACAAACTGTTCCGCTCATGTCCGGAAGGTGGCTATATCTGCAGCCCATCGGATCACTTTTTCTTTGGGAACCCGGAAAACATCCGGATCTTTGTTGAAACAGCGAGAGAGTGCTTCTATTAGCCTGCATCAGTGGTGGGTACACCCCCCATTGAAGGGAGGTCTGGTCGTAAGCTAAAGCTTGCTGCCCGTCCATGAAGCCTGACATTTGATGCAATGCTCGCGGCGCATTTTGGCGCACACTCCGCGCAAATGCTCATTGAACCATAAAAAATTTGCCGGGAACTGTTAAGCTCCCGGCAAATCCTTTTTTCAGGTTACGCAGATATGGCTTAGTTGCCAGCTGCCTTCTTCTTGGCATCCAGTTCAGGCTGGTGCTTCTGCTTGTCAAAATCAACCAGCTGCTGGAATCCGAGGCCATCCATCTGTGAAGACATTTCATCCCACATGGAGTCAAATTCCTTTTGATCCTTTGCAAAGATCATTCTCCAGGTATAGTCTTCGAGGACAGATTCGCACTGGTTACGGATAACCGAGATGTCGGACGGATCGCTGGGAAGCGTGATGCTGACATTCGGGCTGACAAACAGGACATTGTTCTTCTTCATGTATTGAACCGGTTCTGCTGCGCCGAACTTATCTGCCCATTCCCTCTTCATCTGGGTCATGGTAGCTTCCTTGTAGGTGCTCCAATATTGAGAATTGTAGGGTTCACCTGTTTTCGGGTTTGTGCTGATGGAGGCAACAATCCACTGATTAAAGGCATTGAAACCATCCTGATATCCACCGCCGCCCCATTCTGCAGGAACCGGCAGATTATCCATCAGAGCGTTATCATTTTTAACGTAGTATTTTCCAGCTTTTACTTCATAGTTGAAATCTTCAATTCCGTTATGCTGGTATACCAGGCCTTCAGGACTTGCATACCAATCCAGGAACGCCATGATCCTTTGGTATTTCTCAGCATCAACCTTGGAACCGACACCGATGATACGGCCGCTTCCATAGTAGGAATCGGAATCTGCATAGTAGTATTGATCCTTAACAGGAACAAAGATGAAAGCATTGCCGTTCTTCAGTCTTTCCTGTGAATTCCAGAAACCGACCTGCCAGCTGTACCACATCAGATAAACCTGGCCGCTTGACATTTTGGCGCATGCCGAATCCCAGTTCTGTGTGCCGGAATCGGGGTCTACGAGACCTTTCCTGAAAGCTTTGTTCAGGAAGTTGGTGATTTTGTAATAGGAAGCAGTCTTATCGGTCAGCGGTGTGTATGTATAATCAGGCTTTGTAATGACCGAACCCTTAATCTTCTCACCATACCAGGTGGTCAGCTGCACGACATTGGCGATACCCATCATACCGTCGCCGCCATCCCAGTCGGCCCACAGAGAAAACGGATATGCAGGATCTCCGTCCGCGTTTGTGGGATGTGCTTTCTTCATTGCATCGAGAACATCCAGAAGCCCATCCAGGTTGGCGATGTCGGGCTTGCCCAGTTCAGAGTACAGATCCCAGCGCAGTAACGGGCTGGAATAGATAACATCCTGAGAATAAGCGGTTGGACCGGTATTCGTCATTTCAACAGGAATGCCATAGATTTTATTGGCAGTATTCCCTTCCAGGCTCGTGTTGAATACACCGATCTGATCCATGTACTGGGGCAGGTTTTTGGTGTTCTTGATTTCATTCGTGATTTCTCTGACCAGCCCTGTCTTTACGCAGTCAGCAAAATCTGAACGTTCGAGAAGAACCAGATCACCCAGATTGCCTGCGCTTGCGCGTGCCTGATAGATTGCATCACCAGCCACCTGAGGTGCGATAATGTTGAGTTCGATGTTCAGATTGTCTTTCAGAACCTTTGCGAACCAGCCGCTCTGAACACCCTGATAGTTTGCAGCAACATTATACATCTCAATGGTCAGGGTTTTGTCGAATGATCCCGTTGAACCTGAAGGTTGATCGGGTGTCGTGGCAGCAGTGGTCGGCGTAGCCTGATTCGGCGTTCCACCTGTTTGGCCGGTAGTTGTACATCCGACTAAAACTGTTGCCACCATTGCCGTTGCCAGAAATGTTGAAACTAATCTCTTTAGCTTCATTGAAATATGCCTCCTTCATTATTTTATAAGTAACAATGAAGAAAACTTCATTGTTATTTATCCTTTCACTGCACCTATCATGATCCCCTTAATGAAAAACCGTTGAAACATTGGATAAATAAGGACGATCGGGGTTACAACAACAATTGTGACGGTCATACGGATGGACGTAGCTGTCTGTGCAGTTGCAAGACTGGCCGCCAGACTTGTTGATGTTGAAGTACTGTTTATCAATGCTTTCAGCGAACTTGCCTGGTTGATATATTGGTACAGGATAAACTGCAGCGTATAGAGCTTCTTGTCGGTGACGAGCAGCAGGGTATCCTGAAAGGAATTCCACTGCTGAACGGCAGAAAATATTGCGATGGTTGCCATGATAGGCTGAATGACGGGCAGCATGATTTGAAAAAAGATCCGCAGGGTTCCCGCACCGTCAATTTCGGCCGCCTGCTGCAGTTCTTTGGGAACCGATTCCACAAAGGTTTTGCACAGAACAATGTAAAACGGTGCTACTGCATAGGGAAAGATATAGCCCCAGAAATTGTTATCCAGGTGCAGATTGCGCATGGTAATAAACCAGGGGATAATCCCTGCGTTAAAGTACATGGTGATTACGACGAAGCGATACCAGAATTTCCTCTTCCATAATGTTTCCCGTGTGAACATAAACCCCAGAAACGCTGCAACAATGACGGTTAACCCAGCCCCCACGACTGTTCTTGCGACAGAAACCTGCAGTGCCTGGAACAAATCCGGGATTTTAATGACATCGATATAGTTTTTGAAATGAAGGCCCTTGATCCAAAAAAGAACTTTACCCCGTTCGCTTAAATTGTTTGCACTTAACGTATTGATAAAAATATAATAAAACGGATAGACGCATACAAAGGCAAAGAAAGTATAAACGATATAAGAAACAATACTGATGGCTCTATCTTCTGCAGACAATCGTATTTTTTTCTTTGGATGCTTCGCATTATCAGATCGTTTTGTACTCACAACAGGATCCTCCAGACTTTTCGTATTCAAGGGATAAAACCTATTTACCAGGTATGCCGGTAAAAACTTTCCTGGTGATTTTGCAGGCGCTTGTCTGCAAACGGGAAACTCTGTGCTAAATAAAGCCTTCACCTCTGACAAGCTTCGAAAGGCCGTTTGTACCAGCCAGAAGCAGGACGCTGACAACGCTTTTAAAAATACTGATCGCAACTGAAAGTGAATAACCGCCGCTTCCCATGGCCAGGTTATAAACGTACAGATCAAGCACCTGAATATAGTCCTTATTGAACGCATTCTGGAAAACATAAAACTGTTCCATGCCATTTGTAAGGAAATTCGCGAGGTTCAGCATCACAAGTACAAAATACGTAGGAAGCAGGCTGGGAAGCGTGATATGCCATATGATCTGCAGCTTTGTCGCACCATCTATCCTGGCCGCTTCATTCATTTCTTCATCGATGGAACTCATGGCCGCGATATACATAATAGCCGCCCATCCGGCATTTTTCCATGTCAGCCACAGCCACATCTTAAACCAGACGTGATCTGAAGACTGCAGGAACAGCTGCGGAGTATCGATAAGCCCCAAATTCATCAATATTGAATTGACAGCGCCGGTACTGTTCAGAACGCAATATGCGATGGAATAAACCAGTACCCAGCTGATAAAATTCGGAAGGGTGGTAACTGTCTGAACGAACTTCCTGTAGCGTCTGCTTCTGATTTCGTTGAGAAATATGGCGAAAACCATTGGGAACCATGAAAATGCAAGGCTTAAGCCGCTGACTGCAAACGTATTCCGGAGAACCTTCCACAGCTGCGTAACCTTGGTGCTGTTTTCCACCATGGATATAAACCATTTGAACCCGACAAATTTATCCATGGTTAAAGGAAATGGCGGCTTATAATCAAAAAATGCGTAAACCCATCCGTAAAGCGGGTAATAGGAGAAGATGGCCACCAAAAC
>JAEZBW010000710.1 GCA_023426765.1 Bacillota bacterium | reverse complement strand
AACATTACCATTGGCGGGCAGTCCGCAGGCGGCGGAAGCGTATTAAGCCAGCTTACTTCTCCTCAGAACGAGGGGCTTTTTCAGCGGGCGATCATCGAAAGCGGGATTATCACACCGTTATATCCCGGAAACCGTTTTCCCTTCGTTAAAATTACCCTGAAGGAAGCCGAACAGGAGGGAGTAAAGTTCTTTGATTACCTTGGCGTATCCTCCCTGGCAGAAGCCCGGCGGCTGGATGCCGAATATCTTCTGAACAAAACCCTGGAATACAATCATTTCTGGGTGACGGTTGTGGATGATGCATTCTGTGTCGGGAATGCGTATGATCTGTTTTTGGAAAACAAACGATGGATGGTTCCGGTTCTCTTAGGCCGTACCTCCACGGAGTTTTTCAGTGTTCCCACCGTAAAAACCCCCGAAGAGTTCAAGGCCATGGCTGCTGAACTGTTTGGCGAAGATGCAGATGAGTTTCTTAAGCTTTGCCAGGCTCAGTCGGGAACCCTTGAAGACGTTATAAAAAGAGCATCGGTAAGCGGACTGGAGTATGGCATTCGCATTCTTGGCCAGGCCAATTCCGATACAGGCGCGAAAGCACCCCTGTATTACTATAATTTTGATGCGGAAATCCCTGGCTGGGACAACCCTGGAACATTTCATTCGGTCGATCTGTGGTTCTTTTTTGAAACCCTTGCCAAGTGCTGGAGACCCTTTGTTGGAAAACACTATGATCTGGCGCGGCAGATGTGCAACTACTGGGCAAACTTTATCCGCTGCGGCGATCCCAACGGAAAGGATTCCACCGGTGATGAAATGCCGCATTGGGAAGTCTATACTGCCGATGCGCCCTTTGGGATGGTATTTGGCGATAAGGCCGAGTTTGTCAGGGAGCAGCCGGATGATCTGATGAAATTCCTTGTCCGTGAATATTTTAAAAGAAAATCTTTAAAAGAATGATGGAATGGTAACTGCCGGACAAAGTAAGCAGAAAAACGGCAGTCAATCAATTCTGAAACGAAATACCAGGATATAAAGCGGGGGCAATTTTATGCCCCCGCTTGACGTTTGTATAAAGTTTCGATCATATCTTGTCAGTGATCTCAGATATCATCCACAATATTGCTTCGAACAATTTTCAGGACAGCATTCTGCTCGGTGTCAACAGGCTTCAGCCGAAGTGCAAACCGTATCTCTTTTTCATTCAGCCTGTACTGCTGCGCGAGATCCGGGCCACAGCTGTTCGATCCTACGCCGCTCATGCGGTAATCCAGGTTTACGATGGTTTCTTTTCTCGGCTGCAGTTCAACATCGTGCTCCGCCGTCGTCAGATCCTCCGGTGTGAAATGGGAGGCATTGAAGGAAAAATCCTCTTCGCCTGCAAACAACAGGCCAACCCCGGTTAAATTGGTCACAACCGCCCATTCGGTTCCATAATGGCTGCCGTTTTCCTGGGGCATGATATAGTCCTCGTGCATCTCCCTTACCATAGCTGAAAACCTGCTTTTTATAGTGCTTCGCCGTTTGTCGGTGTAGCTTTCATGGGGACCGAAACCGAAATATTCCACTCGTTCATTGCCTTCGGGCATCATCAGCTGTAAGCCAAACCTGGGCAGGAAGGGCAGGCCTTCCCTGACCGCGGCCTGTACCTCCAGCAGGATATCCCCGCTTCCGAAGATTGTCCATTTCAACTCGCCCCGGAGGACCGGTTTTTTAATGGTTCCGCCCAGAGAATACGAACAAACCACAGTTGCTTTCCGCTCATGACACCTGTTGATTGACACCGAATAGATATGGGGAACGATACGCTCAAATCCTGCGTCTTCCCAGGCCCTGCGGATATTGCGGTCATTGTCTGTCGGTGCACGCCAGATATTCAGCCGCGGCTGATTACAGATCAATCGGACGCCATTGTAAATCAACTCACTGAACATGCCTGTTTTTTTATCCAGCACATAGTAAAAATCTGTTCCGGTAATGAGGACGGAGAGATTGGATTCTGCTAAAACAAGGGGATTCATACCCGACAGTTTAACATTCTCTTTTACACAAAGGACGGGTAACTCAAACTGGAACTGACAAACTTTGTGCCCCCGATCCGCCCACGGGAAATCCTTTCCTGTTGTAAACCAAACCAGAAGAAACACTCTGCCATCCAGTTTGCTGTCAATTTCATATGGCAGGGTTATTTCCATTGATTGATGCGGTGGAACCAATATGGGATCCAATGCTCCTCCGCCCGTATTGATTCCATCCTGCTCTATTTTCCAGTTTAGTACAAGGTGAGATAGATCCATAAAATCGTAAAGGTTGGTCACCTTGATTTTACCGGCAGCCGCATCCAGGGCTTCTACGCGCACAGGCGCAATAACCTGTTTCAACTCCATAAGGCCTGTATGGGGCCTCCTGTCCGGATAAACCAACCCATCAATGCAAAAATTTCCATCATTCGGCCGATCCCCAAAATCTCCGCCATAAGCGAAATGCTCCTTACCTTCCCCGGTTTTTGTCCTGATGCCATGATCGGTCCATTCCCA
Source organism: Bacillota bacterium (assembly GCA_023426765.1). GTDB lineage: Bacteria > Bacillota > Clostridia > DSM-8532 > DSM-8532 > JAAYJG01. The sequence goes on along the minus strand of JAEZBW010000710.1, from coordinate 3,737 downwards.
TACGAACCCGCCCGTTAGCTGCGGGTATCTGTAAAACAAATCCCAATAATCTTTCAGGTCACCCGGGCCATTACCCATGGCATGGCTGTATTCACAAAGAAGAAAAGGACGGCTGTCGTTTCCTGAAAGGATCATCTGTTCAAGCTCGAAGGGTTCGGTGTACATACGGCTGTGTACATCAATGCATGCATTGTCCGCAATTTTTGGAGGCATCACAGAAAAAGCGCCTTCGTAATGGATCAGCCGGCCGGTGTCCCTGCTTTTTGCCCATTCGGCCATGTGAATATGGTTTTCACCAAAACCGGATTCATTTCCCAAAGACCACATCACCACACAGGGGTGATTCTTGTCCCGTTCAACCATCCGCTGCATCCTGTCGAGGAACGCTTTTTGATAAGACGGTTCCGATGCCAGCTGGTTGATATCCCCGGCAATCACCAGGCCATGACATTCCAAATCGGCCTCGTCTATGACATAGAACCCCATTTCGTCACAAAGTTCCAGAAATCTTGGATCATTGGGGTAATGGGAGGTACGGATTGCGTTGATATTGTGCTGCTTCATCAGGATCAGATCCTGCTTCATGTGCCAGACAGGAATGGTATGACCAAGGTCCGGATGTGAATCATGCCGGTTGACCCCCTTGAACTTCACGGCATGCCCGTTGACAAGAATAACAGAATCCCGTATTTCAACCGACCGTATTCCCGCCTTCACCAGAATGACTTCATTCCCGGCATACAGGCAGACGGAGTATAGATAGGGCTCTTCCGCCGACCAGAGACAGGGATCGTCGACTTCAAAGGCGAATGTATCCTGACCGTTTATCTTCTTAGTGATCGTGCTTAAAACTTTTCCGGAAGGATCTTTCAATACTGCATGCACATCAAGGGAATCCCCATTGCCCGTTTCTGCTTCACACAGCAGAACCCCGTGCCGGTACGATGAATCAAGTTTTGTTTTTACGTGGATGTCGGACAGATGTATCCTGTCCCGTTCCAAAAGATAAACATCACGGAAGATGCCCGACAGCCGCCACATATCCTGGTCTTCCACATAGCTGCCGTCACACCACTTCAATACCATAACGGCAATCCTGTTCTGTCCCTGCTTCAACAGGGAGGTCATCCTGAACTCAGAGGTCATATGGCTTACCTGGCTGTAGCCGGAGAATTCGCCGTTCACCCAGAGATAAAAGCAGGAATCCACCCCCTCAAACACCAGGAAATACTCCTTGTCCGGTTTTTTGTCCAGGTAAAAGTCCCGGATGTAGATCCCGGCAGGATTCATGTTCGGCACATACGGGGGATCGCATGGATAAGGATAGTTCACATTGGTATAATGGGGGATGTCATATCCATGCAGCTGCCAGTTGGAAGGGACGGGAAGCTCATTCCATCCGCCTGCATCAAACCCGGCAGCCGTGAAATCATCTTCCACAAGGTTAACAGATTCATAATACCTGAACTTCCATGCTCCATTCAGGCTTTTATAAAACCGGGAGTCGCCACGCATGCCTTTTTCGGCAAGGGCCTCATTCTCATACGGTATGAAGTATGACCTTGGCTTTTCACAATGAACGTGAAGGATTTCCGGGTTCTCCCAGTATTTCTCCACAAAAAACATATTTATTTCCCTCCTGCTTCCTCTAACCCATGCACCACGATAAATGAAAGCGAAGCTGTCATTGCTATGAAATTGTTACCATGCGCACAACGAATGTCATCCTCAACGCAGTTGAAATCCTGAGCGCAGCGAAGGATCTGATCCCTTAGGTTCTTCATTGCACTCAGAATAACAGCTTCGCTTTTGTTTATAGTGCCAAACTAAAAGGCTGGTCTTCTCTTTCCAGCTTCAATAACCTGATGATAATATCGTCTACATCCTTCTCCATATTAACCCTGTTGAAAAGAATACATTGTTGGTATAATCGAAATATACCTTGAATGGAATAAAGGATGAAAACAGGGAGGATGGATTTTGTGAGTTATGAAATAAGGAAGGGCCCGTTCAAGCCTGCGTTTGAGTCTTTAAGAACTTATGAATGTCCTGAGTGGTTCAAAGATGCAAAGCTGGGAATCTGGTCGCACTGGGGGGCACAGTCCGTTCCGATGTACGGCGACTGGTATGCCCGTAATATCTATTTTGAGGGTTCGGAGCAATACCTGTATCATTTACGCCATTACGGACACCCCTCCAGGTTTGGGTACAAAGATCTGGTGCAGCTTTGGAAAGCAGAAAATTTTGATCCGGATGGCCTGATGGATCTGTATGCTGCAGCAGGTGCCCGGTATTTTGTCGCACAAGCCATGCACCATGATCATTTTTTTAATTACGATTCAAAAATCCATCGCTGGAATTCTGTAAATATGGGTCCGCATAAGGATATCGTAGCTTTATGGAAGAAAGCGGCAGTCAAAAAAGGTCTCCCTTTCGGGCTCACCGAACACATGGGCGCCACCTTCAGCTGGTGGAGGTGGAACAAAGGGTGCGATAAGGAAGGTCCTTATCAGGGCATTCCCTATGACGGAAACGATCCCGCCTGTGAAGACTTGTATCTGCCCAATCGTGAGCATTATGATCCGAATCAGAAGTTTTTGGATCTGGATCCCTGGTACAGCCCAAATCAATGGTGGCATCAGAGATGGTTTGACGTTATCCGGGAAGTGATTGACCTGTATCAGCCCGATCTGCTTTATACGGATGGTGGGCTTCCCTTTGGTGAGAATATGTATGAGGCAGGCCTTCATGCGGTGGCACACCTTTACAATACCAGTGCCGAATATCATGGCGGGAAAAATATTGCCGTTTACAATCAGAAGGACAGAAAACAGGAGATCTACCAGGTGGGAGTTCTTGATATTGAACGCAGCCAGACTCCCGGCATCAGGCCGGAACCATGGCAGACCGACACCTGCGTAGGGCAATGGTTCTATGATGTCCGTACTGTTTACAAGAAACCCGGACACATCCTCGAAATGCTTGTGGACATTATTTCAAAGAATGGCAACCTGTTATTGAACATTCCCCAGAAACCGGACGGAACCATTGACGACGAGTGTACATACATTCTTCAGGAAATGGGAAAATGGAACAGGGTATGCCAGGAGGGCGTTTATGGAACACGGCCGTTCCGCATACCGGGAGAAGGCCCTTCCAGCGTGCATATCGAAGGCTTCAGGGAAGACGCTGTGAACTGGACCAGCTCGGATTTCAGGTTCACAGCAAAAAACAATACCATTTACGCCTTCCAGATGCGTTGGCCGGAGGATGACCGGGCCGTCATCAAATCGCTGAATCCGAATGAAAAGGTAAAGGCTGTCAGGCTTCTCGGATCAGGGAACGTTCCCTTTGAACAGCCATATGGGACTCTTGTGGTGCAGCTTCCCGGCAAAAAACCGACTGAATATGTGCACTGCCTGGCATTGGAGCTGGAGTAGTTTTGAAAAAAGCGGTTGAGAAAGAGAATGTGATAGTATATATTTAACATAAATCAAATACATATCAGAGGTTCGCCGGATGAATAAAGAAAATCGCCTGCATGGGTTAAATGCATTATTTATGAATGCCTCCATAAAAAATAAAATATTCATCTTCTGTGCCGGGATTCTATTGTTCTCTTTCTCAATGTTCGCTTTTCTGACCATTAAAATTTCCAACCGGGCGATTGTGGAAAAGGCAGTGAAAAATGCCGAAAGAGAGCTGGCCTTAATCGACAGGAGCCTGCTGACCCTGAC
>JAEZBW010000602.1 GCA_023426765.1 Bacillota bacterium | reverse complement strand
TGGTAGCCGAGCGGCACCAGGTCGCGCGCCACCGTCAGCGAGGCCGGACCGGCGCCGATCAGCGCCACCCGCTTGCCGTTGCCGCGCGCCGGCGCCTGCGGGAAGCGGGCGCGCACCTCCGGTCCCTTGTGGTCGGCGGCGACGCGCTTCAGGCGGCAGATCGCCACCGGCTCCGCCTCCACCCGGCTGCGGCGGCAGGCGGGCTCGCACGGCCGGTCGCAGGTGCGGCCGAGGATGCCGGGGAAGACGTTGGACGTCCAGTTGATGAGATAGGCGTCGTCGTAGCGGCCCGCGGCGATCAGCCGGATGTATTCGGGGACCGGCGTGTGGGCGGGGCAGGCCCACTGGCAATCGACGACGCGGTGGAAATAGTCGGGGGAACCGGTGTCGGTCGGCCTCATGCCGCACCTCCACGGGCGTTGCGGACCGCTTGCCACGGCCCGTCGACCGCCGCGGGACCGCGGCGGGGCGTCCTGGACCTCATGTTTCCTCCCAAGTCCCGGCCGTCTTGCCCCACCCGCGGGTGGGAGAGCCGGGTTCTCGCACGGCCGAGGCCGTCTGCTCCTATTACATGCACTCCTTATGCGATTCCGCAAGCGCCGGCGTGGGCGTAGGCCCGTCCACCCGGAGCCGGGGAAAGGCGTCGGGCCAGCGTTCGCCGATCAGGCGCACCATCTCCTCGCGGATCAGGCGGCGCAGGCCGAAGGCGGCACCCGACGCGCGGACGCTGACCAGGGCGCGCACCTCCATGGAGCGCTCCGTCCGATCGGTGACCTGCGGCGCGCGGACGTCGCCATCCCGCATGGCCAGAGCCGGCAGTTCGATCGGCGAGAGCGGAAGTCGGGAAGGGGCACGATCCGCGCGGGGAATGGTTGCGCCGCCAGGGCTGCAATCACCCGCCGACGCCACCTCGTCCCCGCTCCGTCGCTGGTGGTACTCAATTCGGCCGAGCACCGGGGCCCCGCCTCCCCACTTCCGCCTGTTTGCGCCCACCGGTTTTTCCCATAGATTGTTTGTTCGCCAAACAAACCGGCCGGCAGTGCCGGGATGGCTCATGGGAGGAAACCAGCATGAATCGCCGCCTGTTCATGGTGATCGCGACGGCTGCTGTCGCGCTCGGGGGTGTGGCCGGCCCTGCCGCCGCACAGACGAAGCTGAAGTTCGCGCACGTCTACGAGACGTCGGAGGCCTATCACAAGTGGGCGCTGTGGGCGGCGGACGAGATCGCCAGGCGCACCGGCGGCCGCTACACCATGGAGGTGTTCCCCGCCTCCTCGCTCGGCAAGGAAACCGACATCAACCAGGGCCTGACCCTGGGCACGGTGGACGCCATCTACACCGGCACCAACTTCGCCGCGCGCTCCTACGGGCCGATCGCCATCGCCGCCGCACCCTACATGTTCCGCGACTTCGACCACTGGCGCGCCTACACCGGGAGCGACCTGTTCAGGGACCTGGCCGGCGGCTACGAGAAAGCGACCGGCAACAAGGTGCTCGCCATGCTCTACTACGGCGAGCGGCACGTCACCTCCAAGCAGCCGGTCAACAGGCCGGAGGACATGAAGGGCATGAAGCTGCGCGTGCCGGACGCACCCATGTACGTCATGTTCCCCAAGGCGGTCGGCGCCAACGCCACCCCCATCGCCTTCGCCGAGGTCTATCTGGCGCTGGCGCAGGGCACGGTGGACGCGCAGGAGAACCCGCTGCCCACCATCCTGGCCAAGAAGCTCTACGAGCCGAGCCCGGTCATCAATCTGACCGGCCACATCACCGAGAGCCTGCTGACCATCGTCGGCGCGCCCCTGTGGAAGAAGCTGTCGGAGGACGACCGGAAAACCTTCGCCGCGGTGTTCGCCGAGGCGGCCGCCAAGTCGGACGAGGACATCATCGCGTCGGAGAAGGAACTGACCGACGGCTTCGTCAAGCTCGGCGCCACGGTCAACAAGGTGGACCGCGCCCCCTTCCGGGCCATGGTGACCAAGGCCCACCTCGACGGCGTGCCCTGGACCAAGGACCACTACGAACGCCTCCAGCGGATCAAGTAGGCCTCCCTTGACGGAGATCCCGAACGACGGGCCGTTGGCCGGCGTGACCGTCGCGCCGGCCATGGCCGCCCCGCCGGCGGAGGCCGAGCTGCGCCTCGCCCCGCGCGCGCCGGAGGACGTGCTGGCCTTCCTGGTCTTCTGGCTGCTGGCCTTCACCGTCTTCCTGCAGTTCTTCACCCGCTACGTGCTCAACAACAGCCTGCCCTGGACCGAGGAAGGGGCGCGTTACCTGCTGATCGCGGTGGCGTTCCTCGGCGGCGGGCTGGCGGTGCGGCGGCGCGCCCACATCGCGGTGGAGTTCGTGCACAACTACCTGCCGCTCGGCGCCTCCAACGCGCTGCTGCTGGCCGCCGACCTGATCTCCATCGGCTTCTACGGCTTCTCGGCGTGGCTGGCCTGGGTGATGGTCGGGCTGATGGGCACCCAGCAGATGGCGGTGATCGACCTGCCGATGAGCTGGCTGTACGCCGCGGTGCTGGTCGGCCTGTGCATCATGGCGCTGCGCTCGGTGCAGTCGGCGTGGCTCCGCTTCCAACTCCGCCGGCGCTGAGGGGCCGCCCATGCTGTACCTTCTGTTCGGGTCGCTGTTCGGGATGATGGCGATCGGCGTGCCGATCGCGGTGGCGCTGGCCGGGGCGTCGCTGCTCTACGTCTGGGCGGTGGGGATGCCGGACGTGGTGGTTC
>JAEZBW010000592.1 GCA_023426765.1 Bacillota bacterium | reverse complement strand
AGAGCCACCTGTTCGACCTGACCCGGTTTTTCCTGGGCGACATCGAGGCCCTGACCGGCATTTCCGCCAAATACAGCGACCTGGAGATCGAAACCGACGACTTCGGCGAAATGGTCCTGCGGATGCGCGACGGCTTTTTCGCTTCCCTGCACATCGACCTGTTCACCAAGGTCGACCGCGAGTTCTTCCAGGTGACCTGCGCCGAGGGCGTGCTGGAATGGAACATCGGCAAGCGGACCATCACCCGCCTGATCCCCGGCCAGGAACCCGAAGTGCTCATGCAGGGCGGCAACTACAACGACATGTACCTGGGGGAACTCGACCACTTCCTGGCCGGGCTGCGCGGCCAAACCGGCGATTCCCTGGCCGCCTCCCTGGACGACGCCAAAAAGGTCATGGACGTGGTCCTGGCCGTGCGCCGCTCGGGCCTGGGCGAACTGGTTTCCCTGTAGTAGCGCCATGGCCGACTACCACGCCTACATCTACGACCGCGACAACAAGCGGATCGTCGGCGACTTCGAGGGCGCTTACCGCGACTGCCCGGACGTGTGGGCCAGCCAGCACGACACCCACCTGCTGAAGTTCCAGTGGGTGGCCTGGGAAGCGGCCAGGCGCGGCCCCGCCACCCGCGTCCTGGACGTGGGCGCGGGCTACGGCGATTTCGTCGCCCAGCTCGTCCGCCGGGGCGTGGACGCTTCGGGGGTGGAGATCAGCGCCTCGGCCGTGGCCCAGGGCCGGGCGCGCCACGGCCTGAGCGACGAACGCCTGCGGGTCGGCGACCTCAAGGCCGGCCTTGAAGCGGCCGACGCCAGCGCCGACCTGATCGTGGTCTACGGCGTGTTCTGGTTTTTGCTCGACCGGCTGGACTTCTGTCTGGCCGAGCTGGACCGGGTGTTGGCCCCGGGCGGCGAGCTATTCTGTTCGCTGAGCATGACGGCCGACCCCATCGGCAAGGAAATCATCGCCGACTACCCGGACTTCATCCAGGTCCTGCGTCGGCGTTTCGACGTGGTCGAGGCCTTCGTGACCCACGACGCCGCCGCCCTGGCCCTGGGCGCGCCCCTTGCGGAGTGCCCCACGGACATGGTGGTTCGCTGCCGCAAGCGCGAGGGATAAGGCATGCAGTCCGCCCGTCCCCAGGAACCGACCGTCTGCCTCGTCCACTGTGTGGACGCCGAAGGCCCCATGGAAGAGCCGCTGGAGGCCACCTTCGACCGGCTGCGGCGGGAAAAAGGCCTGGACCTGGAGCCGTCCCTGGCCCGGCTGCGGGCCCTGCAGCAGGGCGGGATCGAGCTTGGGGGCCGGGAACAGGAGATCGCCTGTTTCCTGGCCCCCCGGCGGCTGGACTACCTGACGACCTGGCGCGAGGTCGAGGCCATGCTGGACCAGGCCACATCCCCGGCCTTTCGCCGGGCCAGGCCCGACAGCGACGGCAACCCCTACCTGTATTCCTGGTTCGTCATCGACGTGGTCGGCTACGCCGACAACCCCCGCCGCAAGGCCGTGGGCTTCCACGCCGTGTGGGACCAGTACGCCCGGTTCCTGGCCGGCAACCCCTTTGGCGACGCCCTGGGCTGGAATTTCCACGTGGCGCCCGTGGGCGGCCACGCCCTGGAATACAACACAAGCTGGACCAACAACGACTGGCACGAGCAGGCCCTGGCCCGCCGGCTCCTGGAGCGGTCCTGGTTCCCGGCCCTGTGGCGGGCCGGCGGCGTGGTCCAGCGCATCGACCAAAGCTTTTGGCTCGAACAGTTCATCCCCTTCGACTATTCCTCCCAGGCCCTGGCCGGGCCGTGCGCCATCGGCGGCCCGGGCGAACAATCCGACTGGCGGGGAGCGCCGGCCCGCTGGCTGCCCTATCATCCCAGCTTCTACGACTACCGGGCCGAGGGCAACATGCGGCGCTGGGTCTTCCGCTGCCTGGACGTGGACACCCACGCCTGCTCCCTGTCCCAGGACGACGTGGACGCGGCCTTCGACCAGGCGGCGGCTGAAGGCGTCGCCGTCCTGGCCTACACCTGCCACGACCGCCGGGACATCCGGCCCGTGGTGGATCGGGCCTGGGACATGATCCAGGCCGGGAGCAGGCGGCGGCCCGAGGTGCGGCTGCGCCACACGGGCGCGGACACGGCCGCCCGGCTGGCTTGCGGCCTGGCCGACCGGGAACCGCCGCGCCTGCGCCTGACGCGCGACGGCGACCTGATCCGCGTCGGTTCGGACCGGCCGCTTTTCGGCCCCCACCCCTTCCTGGCCGTCCAGGAGGAAGGCGGGGTCTTTTACCGGGACAATCCCACCATGGAATCGGACACGGCCTGGGCCTACCGGCTCGTGCGGCCTGGGAAAACCGTCAAGGTCGGGGTGGCCGGCTGCGGCCCGGAAGGACGGGCCGGCGTCGCCGTCCTGGCCATGGAGCAGCCATGATCCAGGGACAAAGCGTGCTGGCCGTCATCACGGCCAGGGGCGGCTCCAAGCGGCTGCCCGGGAAAAACATCCGGCCCTTTGGCGGCAAGCCGCTGCTGGCCTGGACCGTGGAAGCGGCCCGGGCCTCCAAGTCCATCGACCGGCTCATCATCTCCTCCGACGACGCGGCCATCCTGGACGTGGCCCGGCAGGCCGGCTGCGAGGTCCCCTTTGTCCGGCCGGCCGAGCTGGCCGGGGACCATGCCTCGTCGGTGGACGTGGCCGTCCATGCCGTCACGGCCCTGGAGGCGCGCTACGACTGGCTGGTCCTGCTCCAGCCGACCTCGCCCCTGCGCCTGGGCTCGGACATCGACGCCTGCCTGGAGCTGGCCCTGTCGCGCGGCGCGCCGGCCTGCGTCTCGCTGACCGAACCGGAAAAATCCCCCTACGTGATGTTTCGCCTGGACGACGACGCCCGCATCGCGCCGGTGCTCTCCCTGGAAGGGGTCAACCTCCAGCACGCCCGCAGCCAGGACTTCCCCAAGGTCTACGAGATAAACGGCGCGGTCTTTGCCGTGCGTACCGACTATTTCCTGGAAAACCGGACGTTTTTCGACGAACGCTGCCTGGGCTGGATCATGCCCCGCACCCGCTCGGTCAACATCGACACCTGGCTGGATTTCCGCATCGGCGAAATGCTGCTGCAAAACCCCGACGCCGACGCGCCCTGAAAGGCCGCCATGCCAGGACCGCTTACCCTGCTTTTCGCCGCCCGGGACGTCAACGCCGCCCGCAACCTCGCCCCCGTGGCCGCCCTGGCCGGGCGCGGGCACACGGTCCGGCTGGCCGCCCAGCGGCCGGCCCTGGAGATCTTCCGGCGCGAATTCCCCGAGATCCTGGCCGTTGGCGACGGCCCGGACGCGGCCAGAGAGGCGGCCGGAGCGTGGCTGCGGCAGAACAGCCCCGACGCCGTGGTCGTGGGGGTCTCCGGCCCGGAAACGGGCCTGGACGAGGCGCTTTTGGCGGCCCGGCCAGAAGGGGTCCCGGGTTTTGTCTTTCAGGATTTCTGGGGCGACGTGAACCCCGGCTACCGGCCCCGGGGCGAGACGTTTCTCGTGCCCGACGCCTGCGCCGCCCGGGTCACGACGGCCCGGACATCGGCCCCTTGCGCCGTGGCGGGCTGGCCCAAATACGACGCCTACGCCGATCTTGACCCCCCGGCCCTGCGCCGGGCCGCCAGGGCGGCCCTGGGCCTGGGCGGGGAACGGCTGGCCGGCTTTTTCGGCCAACCCCTGGACGGCCTGCCGGGCTACCCGGCCAGCGCCGCCGCCGCCGCCCGGGCCACGGCCGCAGCCTGGCCCGAGGCCG
>JAEZBW010000530.1 GCA_023426765.1 Bacillota bacterium | reverse complement strand
GTCCTGCGTGATTGAAGAGTTTTCACAGGATTATCTGAAAAAAGGGCTGCTTCACAGGATCCATTTCGTGGAGGAAATCCCTGAAAGGTCGATTGGTTTCTGTTATTTAAAAGGTGTTTCCCTTTCTGCGGCCGTGCGGAAATTTATTCGCATCACACAGGGGGAGGGAGCCGAATAAGGCGGCGAAAATGATGAAACCCATGCTGTGCACGGGCTTCATATTCTGTTTTCGTTTGTAAGAACGCCCCGGTTTTGTTGTGCAATTCAGTTTCAGATGAACGTGTTCACTTTCTGACTTCCTGTTTACCGGTTATTTTGCTTGCATCATCCATCATAAACGTAGTTTTTGCGCTGTCGGTGGTAAAATACACATTCCCATCTACCGTTGTGTCAACAAGCTGGAAATTGTCTACCGAAACGATCAAATCCCCCTTGAAGATGCCATGCTGGATGCTTGCCACGGGGCTGGTGATGGTGAGCTTCGGTGCCGTCAGCGTAAACCGGTTGGTTACGTTCCGTTTATCATCCTGGGTATACAGGGCGATCTTTCTCTGAATGATATCCTTGCCGGCATCATCCTTCTTCCCGTTCTTGAATTCCCCTTCCAGCACCAGTTCTTTTGTGGTTGAGAAATCCTTTGTAAAGATGATGATCCAGGTTCCTTCATTACTCATGGCTTTTATGGCAGATGCTTCGTCGACAACCACGGATGGGCTGGAAACTGCATCAGGTGTAATCCCTGCAGGATTTGTCGCTCCGGGTGCACCTTGCGTTGGAGCAGGAGATGCAGCAGGCCCCGGGGTGCGTCCGCAGCCAATGGAAAAGGTAAAAATGAAAAGACAAATGACGATTAAAACACTGGTTTTCATGTAAAATCCTCCTTTAGGAAATCGTGGAACTAGAAACGTAGACACCTTTAGTATTCACGAAATTTCACAATATATCATAAATTTTGCACACAGGGGAATACTTTTTTATGCAGGATTCTACTTTTCAAATTTCAAGATCTGCTTGAACTATTCCTGTGAATGTGATACTATCATAAGTGAAAAAATTAACAAATCGCCCCTGAGACAGGTTAATAATCGTAATTTATTCAACATATCATGTTAATTAATATTAGTGGAAGGAGAATAACAAATGAATACCAAAAACAAAAAATTGCAAGCATGGGTTAAGGAAATTGCCGATCTGTGCAAACCCGACCAAATTTACTGGTGCAATGGCTCCGACGAAGAAAATGAGCGTCTGCTGAAAGAAATGTACACTTCCGGTATGGCCGTTAAATTAAATGAGGAAAAACTTCCGGGTTGCTATCTGTTCCGCAGTGATGCATCTGATGTAGCCCGTGTGGAAAACCGTACTTACATTTCTTCCAAAAGCCAGGATGATGCCGGCCCGACCAACAACTGGGTGGATCCCGCCGAGCTGAAAAAGACCATGACCGCTTTGTATGACGGCTGCATGAAAGGCCGCACCATGTATGTCATTCCGTTCTCGATGGGTCCGGTAGGTTCGCCCATCTCCAAAATCGGCGTTGAAATTACAGACAGTGCATATGTTGTTGTCAATATGCGCATCATGACCAGAATGGGAGAAAAGGTTCTGGAAGTGCTGGGTGAAGACGGTGAATTCGTACCCTGTCTGCACTCTGTAGGCGCACCTCTGGCAGAAGGCCAGAAGGATGTTTCATGGCCCTGTGCTCCGATCGAACAAAAATATATCAGCCATTTCCCGGAAGAAAGAACCATTTGGTCCTATGGTTCGGGTTACGGCGGAAACGCCCTGCTGGGAAAGAAATGCTTCGCCCTGCGTATTGCATCCGTTCAGGCCCGTGATGAAGGCTGGCTTGCCGAGCATATGCTCATCCTGAAACTGACGGATCCGAAGGGGAACGTTAAATACGTCACCGGTGCTTTCCCGAGCGCCTGCGGAAAAACCAACCTGGCCATGCTGGTTCCCACCATTCCGGGCTGGAAGGTTGAAACCATCGGCGATGACATTGCCTGGATGAAGTTTGGCAAGGACGGACAATTGTATGCCATCAATCCGGAAGCAGGTTTCTTTGGCGTAGCACCGGGTACCTCCCATGATTCGAACCACAATGCGATGGTCAGCGCCAGCAAAAATACCATCTTTACCAATGTGGGCCTTACTGATGACGGTGATGTATGGTGGGAAGGCATTGGCCATGAAGCCCCTGCACATCTGATCGACTGGAAGGGCAATGACTGGACGCCTGAATCCAAGGATCCTGCCGCTCATCCGAATGCCCGCTTCACAGCCCCCGCCAGGCAGTGCCCGTCTATTGCTCCCGAATGGGAAGACCCCAACGGCGTGCCGATTTCGGCAATCCTTGTTGGCGGACGCCGCCCCAGCACCATTCCGCTGGTTCATGAAAGCATGGACTGGAATCATGGTATTTTCATGGGCTCCATCATGGGCTCCGAAATTACCGCCGCCTCCATTGACAAAAACATCGGCAAGGTTCGCCGCGACCCGTTTGCCATGCTGCCTTTCATTGGCTATCATGTGGGTGATTATCTGCAGCACTGGCTGGATATCGGCAAGAAGGAAGGCGCAAAGCTGCCGAAGATCTTCTATGTGAACTGGTTCCGCAAGGATCAGAACGGAAAATGGCTGTGGCCTGGTTATGGTGAAAACTGCCGCGTATTGAAGTGGATTTTCGAAAGAGTATCCGGCGAAGGCAAAGCAGTGAAAACACCGATTGGCTACATGCCTACCGATGACGCCATTTACACCGAAGGCCTGAATGTCACCGCAGCAGATATGCA
>JAEZBW010000331.1 GCA_023426765.1 Bacillota bacterium | reverse complement strand
AAATAATGATCTTCCAGTTCCTGACCCTTCGGCGGCCTTGCACCAAACAGGGTTCTGCCGCAGAACATCAAATCGGGGCGCTTCAGGAACATTTGCTTGTCGATGAGGAAATATTCCTGTTCGGGGCCGATGGTCGTGATAACTCTTTTAGCTTCGGTGTTGCCAAATAATTTTAAAATACGCAGCGCCTGTTTGTCGATTGCTTCCATGGAGCGCAGCAGCGGAGTTTTCTTATCCAGTGCTTCACCGCTGTATGAACAAAAGGCCGTTGGAATGTACAGTGTTCCATCCTTGACAAAAGCATAGGAGGTTGGATCCCAGGCCGTATAGCCTCTGGCCTCGAAGGTGGCGCGCAGACCGCCGGAGGGGAAGCTGGAGGCATCGGGTTCGCCCTTTACCAGTTCCTTCCCGGAGAATTCCATCATGACGCCGTCCCCCTGAGGTGAAATAAAGCTGTCATGCTTTTCAGCGGTTACTCCGGTCATGGGCTGAAACCAGTGAGTGAAATGGGTCGCGCCTTTCTCAATGGCCCAGTTTTTCATTGCAGCGGCGACGACATTGGCAACATCAAGGTCCAAATGCTTGCCGGTGGCAATGGTTCTTCTCAGGGAACGGTAGGTATCCTTCGGAAGCCTTTCCTTCATAACCTTTTCATTGAAAACCATACTTCCAAACAATGCGGGGATATCTTTCATCATGAACACCTCTCTTTATATATTGAAAATTTTATTCCTCAGCCGGCTTCGGAGTGTAAGCCTCCGAAAGCGAACCCGGAGATATCCTTCAAAGGACTGGTTCGTTGTGATAATGCACAGTGAAGCGATGTACCGAGTCCAATTCAACAAAAAAAGGCGCTGCGAGTGAACCCACTCACAGCACCTTTGCTGTTTGATGCTACCAGTATAGCATGAGGTGATCATGAATGCAAGTATTTTTTTCGCAAAATGAAGGAATTTTTTTTTCAGGATTCAAAAATGTGTTTTGCCCCCCGAAGTAGCAATCCATTATCTCCTGATTGGAACAAAGAACAATTATAAGGTAAGAAGCGCGGTTAATAGCTCAAATTGCTGAAGGCCAAGAATAACAAGTGGAGAATAAGCCTTGCTGTGGAAGGTATAACCTGAAGTTATATGAATCATTAGAAAAAATTAATTGCAAAAAAAACTAAAACCACTATGCAACCGGGTGGGATTCAGGTATAATAAAACAGAGAGTGAACAATGGCGTTCATCGGAAAGCGATTCACGTATGGGCCAGCATCATCCATACATCATGTATTCCGATGAACGCATTTTTAGTGAGTGGGATAAGTTTGCTGAAGGCATATCATTTCAGTATACCTTCAGGCTGAACCTTACGCCGCACCATGTATATTCTGTTGATAGTTAATGTCGGCTGGTATATTCAATTAAGGAAGCTACAAACTATAAAAGCCGGTGATTGTGAAATTACCGCAGTGTACTGAAGGGGAACCGCCTGATGCTGCGTGGGGTAGGCCTGAATGAGAAAGAACTTGAAATTCCGGGAATGAAACACGCAGGCAAATGAAGAAAAATCAAGGAGGTATAACAATGCTGACTGCAATCGTTGGGACGAACTGGGGAGATGAAGGCAAGGGAAGAATGGTGGATTTGCTTTCTTCGGAATTTGATATTGTGGTGCGTTATCAGGGTGGAAATAATGCCGGGCATACCGTGGTCAACGAAAGGGGAAGGTTTATCCTGAACCTGCTGCCTTCCGGTATTCTTCGGGATACGACCGTGAATGTGATGGGAAACGGCATGGTCATCGATCTGGAGCATTTAACCGGTGAACTGGGAAAGCTTCTGGAAAAGGGGATCCGGGTTACGCCGGATAATCTGAAAATCAGCTCCATGGCGACCATCTGCATGCCGTATCACAGGTTATTGGATATTCTGGAGGAAGAACGCCTGGCAGATAAAAAATATGGTTCAACCCGCCGCGGGATCGCTCCGGTTTACTCGGACAAATACATGAAAAAGGGACTGCGCATGGGGGACTTATTGGAACCTGAAACGCTTCGCGAAAAGGTTTTTGATATAGTGGAGTGGAAAAACCTGCTGGTGCACAAGGGTTATGGTTTTGAAAAGCTGGACGCGGAAAGGATGCTGGCATGGCTGCAAGAGTATGGGGATGGCCTGAAGGACTATATTTGTGATACGTCGGCTTTTCTGAACAAAGCGGTACAGCAGAACAAAAAAATCATGTTTGAAGCGCAGCTTGGAGCGCTAAGAGATATCGACTTCGGAATTTATCCGTATACTTCCTCTTCATCGACAATTGCCGCCTATGCTCCCATCGGTGCCGGTATCCCTGCACAAAAGCTTGATAACGTGATCGGCATCATGAAAGCTTACTCAAGCTGTGTTGGGGAAGGACCCTTTACAGCCGAATTGTTTGGCGAACTGGGTCATGCGCTACGCGAAGCCGGCAGCGAATACGGCGCTGCGACCGGAAGGCCCAGACGGGTCGGGGGCTTTGATGTGGTCGCTTCCCGTTTTGGCGTCATCCTGCAGGGTGCTGATGAAATTGCCCTGACGAAGCTGGATGTACTGTCATACATGGATAAAATTCCGGTTTGTGTCGCATATGAAGTGGACGGGGTGAAAACCACCGATTTCCCAACCGGAGAAAAACTGAAAAGGGCAAAACCGGTATATGAATACCTGGACGGGTTTAAAACCGACATCTCGGGCTGCAGAAAAGAAAGCGACCTGCCGGCGGCAGCCATCGCCTATGTAAATTACATCGAAAAAGCCATGGGCTGCCCGGTTCGTTACATCTCGGTGGGGCCTGAAAGAGAAGATATTATCATTCGATAAGCATTCTTTATATATGTCCCGTGGGGTTTCGGAATGGTCTGGGAAAAAAACCGGAGATCATCCGGGGATCTGTTTGGCAGTTTTCATGGAGAGTATCAGGCAGGATCCTTATTG
>JAEZBW010000106.1 GCA_023426765.1 Bacillota bacterium | reverse complement strand
CATTTTCCAAATAAAAGGCATTGGTTCATGATTTGTGAGCGTTATAAACAAAATCCTTCTTTACGGCAGAACTGCCCAGTTGGTAATGAACTTAAAAGATTTTGCTGATCTCCTCTGAAAAATCCTTTAATTGCTCTGCACTGACCAGGATGAACGGCAGCAGCAGATATAAAAATACCGTTGCTCCCAGGGGAATAAACGCAATGAATTTCCCCCACAGCCCTTTCCTGTTCACTAATATTTCATTGTCCTGCTTTCTTTTTTCCTGATAATACTCCCGTTCGGTCTTCAGTTCATCAAAGGCATGTTCGATGGTGATTTTATCCGCAGCAGACTGCAGGTTTTCAACAATCCTGACAAAAGGAGTGTAGGGCTCATCCAGCGCCAACTGTTCCAGCGCTTGCCGGTCCCCGTATTCATAATTGTTGATACATTTGGCAATGGAGCTTTTAAAGATATCTGAGAACTGTTCCATCCAACTCAGGATATCCTCCACATGAATCCTTTCAATATGAATGAGCATCAGAATGATCGTGTGAAACTGCATCACTTCATCCTCCATGTTCATTTTCTGGATTCGTTCCCTGAAAAGCAGCATCCACCATGGAAGCTGCCATGCAATCACCCCTGCCAGAATGGCCGTAAGCAGCTCCCACCATTTGTAGGTCTGGTTATTATAGATTTGCAGCTTGGTGAAAATACGCTTTACAGTGATGCCCAACTGCGTTGAATCGGTATATTCCCCAGACTTCCGCAGGAATTGTTCAATTTGCAGAAAAGTGGTGTTCCGCCCTTTAAAATGAAGGATGATTTTCCTGTCGCTTTCAAGTATTTGCCTTTCGGCATCGGTTGATATCTGACCATTGTATTCAGCCAGTATAAGATTGTTTGACACCGTTAACAGGTTATGCCGGATAATGGCATGAACGTTGATGCAAATCCCGATTGTCAGCAGGAAGGCCAGGATGGCATAAACCGCTTTCTGAGCCAGAAACGCACTAACACCGGCTTTCGCACCCGTTCTCTTCAGCAGTCTGTCAAATTTCAGGGCACGCGTATAGTTTTTCTCGACCATGCCTTCTGTAATAATTCTAAAGAAAGGAATCTTCAGCAGCCATTCCATCAACCGCGTATTCAGCGGTGTGTACTGCGCATTGCTCTGCAATCGTCCAATCAGCTGATAGGCCGAAAAAACCAGCACAAACAGACCAATGGTGGCCAGAAAACCATAAGCTCCGCGATAATATTCGGTCAGTTCGGGAATATTGGAGGTCGCCCAGTTTTCCAAAGGACGCAGCGTAAAGATCGGGAAGACCGATATGACCGAAAGGCTTTGAAACAGGTAACCCAATTTCTCCCGCCTCAGTAACTCCATATTGATCTCCTGTTTCAGATAATTCAAATTATTCAGAAATACCGATTTGTTATCAACAACCTTGTCGCCAAAACGCTGAACCAGGTAACACATGGCGACAAAGGTTTTCATGAACTTGTTTGGGGCAGTTTCATTGTACTGCGAGACAGCATCATCGATATCGGCAGACGTGAGCGCTTCATATATCCTGTTGGCATGCTGAGATATTTCATATCCGCATTCGGAGACACTGTCATAAACCGCCTCGTCCACCATTCCATGTTCGTGATAGTGGTGCCTGACATTGCCGAGAAAGCTTTCGAACTGCCGCAGCAGCTTATTGTCCATTCTGTCAGTCATCAAAGTGATGATCTGATTGTGCATCATATATACCGTCAGAAATGAAATGCATAAGAAATAGAAGCTTTGGCTGCACAATAAAAGAAAAAGTAAAACCGCGAAGGTAATACCCAAAGAAATCAACGTAAACCGCATGGTCTTTCTGCTGATGGTCCAGTCATCGGATAAATTCAGCAGTTCAATGCGTTTTCTGATCCTCTGCATGTATTTTTTCAGCGGAGGAACTCGCTGTGCCAAAATATATAATGAATATAGAAAATCCTTTCCGGATTTCCACTCAACCTTCAGGTTGGTCTTTTCTTTTTGTTTCAAAAGCAGAACATACGCTGTCACAGCAACGATGATCACCAGTGCAAGCAGAGTGAGCAACAGAATGAGCAATCGGATTGTTGTTTCATTCATACCGCCGTACCTCCGTATGCCGGATTACCGGAGTGGATACTGTTGCTGCTGACAGAATGGTTACCATTGGCTACTGGAGAGTGGCTATCATGGCTGTTCGACGAGAGGTTACCGGAGGTAGCTGAAGAGTTAGCTCCCGGACTCTTTTCACATGAGGGAAAATACGCATCAAGAAACGCCATAAAGTTTTCCAGCTCGGACGCTGTCAGGTTCTTTGCAATCGATGCAATCTGTCCTTCACCAGGCCTTGCAACACCCTTGTACGCTCCATTTTCCCATACCACGATATCCCTGGTTTCAAAAATCTTTCGATCGGTCATACGGACAAAAAACTCCCTGGCTGCGCTCAGGAACTCAGAGTTCAGCGCATCCCCTCCTTCGGCGGTCAGTTCGGGATATCCGGCGCTTTCCACCGGGATGATTTCGGTGATTCGTTCAATATACCGGTGTCCGGTGATATCCTTCGTGAGGTGGATATCAAAATTGATCACGTCGGCAACCTGCTGTTCGGCTATTTTCTCGTTACTGAACGCACCAGTCTGCAGCAGATTGTTCCGAAGCGCTTTCACCAGGCTGTCCGTAGTTTTCGCATGATGTGTAAACAACGTAAACAGGCTTGCAACCTGGGCCATCTGAAGCATCCACGCACTAACCGGCGCTGTAGCGACCTCCCCCAGAATGTTGACAGTTCCGTCGGTCTTCTTCTGCAGGTCAAGTCCCTCCTGGCCTGAAATGGTCGGAGTTTCACGGAAAGTTAAAATGTTTCTGTCCGGGTATATCTTCCGAAGGTGCAGCTCAAAGGCCAGTTCCTGAATTCTCAGCGTAAACGCCGGGCTGATGTATTTGATGATCGCCATTAACAGAGTTGTTTTCCCCGTACCCTGGGAACCTGTAACAG
>JAEZBW010000097.1 GCA_023426765.1 Bacillota bacterium | reverse complement strand
TTCCTGTATCGTATAACAAATCCACGGCAGGTTTTGCCTGTGCATCAATCCTTGCATCATCGTCATAGGTATGATTCATTTCAGTTTGTTTTAATTTAATGCCCGAAATGTCCAGATATTTTTGCAGAATGACAGCCATATCCTGCCGGTTCAGCTGTGCGTCGGACTTAAACCCGGGTTCCGCCAGGCCGCTTGTCACTGCCCAGCCATCAGAAGCCAGGTTCCAGTTTTCACCTACGGTAACGCCGGTTTGTCCGTCCAGCCGGTACAGGATTACGAGCAGTTGCCCCCAGGTTATCTGTGAACCGGGACTGTAGGTTGAAAAGCCGGTACCCTGTGTCAGCTTGTTGGTGGTGCAATAGGCTACATCGGTGAAGAACCAGTCGTTGACGGTGACATCCTTGTACGGGCTCTTCCAGTTCTTCAGCAGGTAGCCTTCTGAATCGAGAACGGCGTAAAAGGATTGCTTGGGTGCAAAGGTTTTATCAAACAGCAGCGGAGAACCCTGCGAGCGCCAGCTTTGCGGATCGGCCTTGCCCCAGAAGGTGACGCGGTCGATATGATCGGCATATTTCTTATATACCTCAAATACCTGGGCATATAGCTGAGCCTGATGCAGTTCTTCAGCCTCGCTGAGCGGGGTGGTTTTCTGGTTGCCATAGGAACCGTATGGAATGTCCAGCTCGGTGACGATAACCTTTACACCGGCTGTAATAAAGCGTGAGATGGTGGCATCCACCTCAAGGGGCTTCAGGTTTTCGGTCCAGTAATGGGCCTGCATGCCCAGACCTTCCACCAATGGACGATCGGGCTGGGTGTTCCGTTTGTCGTTTTTCCACATTTTATTCAGATCTTCGGCCATGGCTGCCATGGCTTCGCGCTTGGGCGCATCGGTCTCGTTATAATCATTATAATACAGGGCAGCATTTGGATCGGCTAAACGTGCCAGAACGAATGCATCATAGAGGTAATCGGAGCCACTTTCGCCTTTGGTTGCGTCTGCACCGTTTTCATAAGCCATATACCAGGGGGAATCCTTGCGCATTGCTTCCCTCCAGTTTGAGCTGGCACCGTCGGCAAAAGCCTCGTTAACCACGTCCCAGGATACGACTTTGCCTTTGAAATGCCCGGCTACATTGGTGATGTAATCTTCCATATTGGCTTTTGCTTCGGCACGGGTTAACACCTTGTTGTTCTCGTCAAATGTCAGCCACTGCGCCGATTGGGAATGCCAGACCAGTGTATGGCCATGAACCTTGATTCTGTTCGCTTCAGCCCAGCTGATGATTTTGTCGGCGCTGCTGTAATTGTATTTCCCCTTTTGCGGGCTAAGGCTCTGGGGCTTCATTTCATTTTCCGCCGTCACAACATTATATTGTTTGCCGAACATCTCTGTCAGTTGAGCATCTGCTGTCTGACCGGCGTTGATGACGTTTCCGATGTCGAAATAATCCTTATAGGCATCAGCCAGTGAAGGAAGGGTTAAATCCCATTGCGGGATTACGATCTTCTGCAAATCACCAACCTGGTTGACTACGATTTCATCGATATACCATACGTCGGCATGCTTGGCCTCATCATTGACAACCAGACGGAAATCGATGGATCTCAGCGGGTTTTCCATTAACGGGGTCTCCACGTTGACATGCTTCCATTCATCAAGCGGAAGCATACCGGGATAGGCAGGAAGCTTGAACTGATTGGAGGCATATTCTTCATTCAGCACAATCCCGGGGCCGGTGAGGGAGCGTTTGCCTTCGTTTCCGGCACTGGGGGCGTAAAACCATACCGAGATATTGTAAATTCCTCCTGCGGGGAGCGGTTCTTTTAAAGTAAGCCGTATGGCGTTATAAGCGCTGGTATAGGTTTCACCTTCAATGTGGGTTACCTTCAGGGCGGTGTTGTCATCCTTGCCGATGCCGGCTTTGTTCATCCATTCAATTTTAGAAGAGGAACCAGGTGTAAAAAGACTTTCATGCACAGCTTTTTCGTCAAAATGGAAAGCAAGCAGTTCTTTTACTTCCGGACCCTTTTTGGGCTGTATGGGAACAGGCATTACGGTGATCTGAAGCTTTACCTCGTCCAGACAGAAGGTGAAATCCTTCAGCTTGTCATCATTGTGGAAGACAATCGCCAAAACCGACTCGTCTTCGGCTGGGATGCTGATATTCATGGTGATATCGGTCCATTGGCCGGCTTTCAGGGTCACCTTCGCACTGCCGGCGCTGCCGTATGTAATGTTTTTGGAACTATCCCGGGTTTCCACACGTACGCCCAGGGTTGCATCACTGGCGCTGAAAGCCTTGGCGGTAAGCTTGTATTGACCGCTGGGCATCATCGGTGTCTCCAGGGTGTCATTACGAATTGCGGCGCCGCTGTAGTTGTTGATGGCAGTTGGAGAAACACTCAGGCTGCGTTTGCCGGCGGCGGCATGTTTATCTGTCAGCTCGAGGGTAGCCTGACCATTTTGCTGCAGGGTGTTTTCCGATTCAAAGCCCTCCGTATAGATATAGTCTCCTGCCTCGGCTGCAGCCACAGGAACGCGGAAGAAAACAAGTGCCATGATGACAATCAGTAAAACTGCAATGCTGCGTTTGCCATGGTATGGAATATTCATTGAAAAAAGCCTCCCATCCTGATTTGTTATGCACAAAAATTGTATCATCCGCGGGTAAGTTAATCAATTCCGGAAAAGAATATTGTAATGCAGGCGCACATTGAATTTTACCGTTCACGACCCAGCAAAGTTAGCGGGTGATTCGGGTGATTTTGGTAACGGAAGACAACATCCGCTTGACGGATGAAATCTCCTTTAAGGGATGGTACCGTTGAAATTCTTCCTGAATAGTATATAACAGTTAAAATGTTTTTCGCATGAAGAAAAACAACCAGCGGCGGTAGTAACATGAAGAACAGCATAAAAGCTTACAGGGGCGCTGTGACATTTTTTACATACAGCACAACAGAATACGCACTTTCGGACCTTCATATACT
>JAEZBW010000047.1 GCA_023426765.1 Bacillota bacterium | reverse complement strand
AATTTCCCAATCAATATCTCGTGGACGGGGCTTGCCTGGCACGCGCTGATCAGCGTGTTGCTGGGCTGGTACGGGCTGCGTCGGGCATACTTGCAGGGCAGCATCAGGCAAGTGGCCCTGTTAGCTGTAGGAATTGGCCTGCTGTGGGGGTTGTGGGCGCTGTGGTGGCCCGAAGAACTGGGCAACCCTATTCCGCTGGCAGACTTTTTGCTCAATACCTGGGCCAGCAGCCTGCTGCTGGTGGGCGCGTATGCGGTGTATGACGCTGTTCAGCCAAAGCACTTCCACCCCAACCGGGTAGAACTTGGCGTGGTGGGGCTGGCGGTGTTCTTCTGGTTTGCGATTGTGACCGTACCGGCGGTTGGGCTGCGCGCCCTGCTGATCCCTGCGCTGCTTGGCCTGACACTGTTCGGACTGTGGCGCGCCCGGCGCGTTGCCGCGCATGCCAGCATGCTCGCCGTGCTGCGCGGAGTGCTGCGGCTCAAACCGGCCCTGGCCATCCTGGCAATGCCGCTGGCGGCTTCCATTGTTTATATCATTGGCCTGTCGCTGAGTTTCTTCCCGCCCACCAATGCCATCCTGCTGGCGATTACCGCGCCAGTTGGGTTTGTGCTCTACGGCTTAAGCCTGTCCTGGGCCATCCGCGGAACTATCTAAAACCACCCTGTAGAGTCGCACAAAACCCCACGCCAGGAGGGTGCCTATTCGCGCCCGCCGGGATATGATGTTGCTGTCGAAGGAGCGCTATGCCTTTATTCCCGGCGCTCCCAGGGAGTACCGATGGCAACCACGATTTCCAAAACACAGAATTTTGAAAACCGCCGCCCGCTGAGCACCCTGCACCAAACGCTGCTGCTGGTGTCGCTGCCGTTTGGCATCCTCAACTACGTGCTGCCCATCTACGGCAAGCAGACCGGGGCCAGCGCCGCGGAGATTGGCCTGTCCTTCTCGGTCTTCTCGCTGATGACAGTGTTGATGCGGCCTCTGGTCGGCACCGGGCTCGACCGCTACGGGCGGCGCGGATTCTTCATTGCCGGGCTGGCCGGGTACGGGCTGTCGATGGTGGCCTTTGCCTGGTCCGCGACGGTGTGGGGGCTGATCACCGCGCGTGTGCTGCAAGGAGCGGCTTCATCGCTGCTCTGGCTGGCCGCGCAGGCCATTGTAGCGGACACGGCTGGGGCTGAAAACCGCGGGCAGGCCTTTGGCGCGATCAGCCAGGCAGCCAACCAGGGCGGCATCATCGGCACGTTTATCGGTTTTAGCGTGCTCTTCTCGATCGGGATCGAAGCGGGATGGAGCCCGCTCTTCCTTGGCTATGCCGCCGTGAGCGCTGCCGCGGTGTTCGTTGCCTGGGCGCGCATGCCCGAAACCCGCCCGGCGGACCTTTCGCAGCAAGCTCCCGCGGATAGCAGTTCCGGCCTCTCTGGTCTTCGTTCTGTCCTGCGCTCACGCTCGCTGGGAGTGCTGCTGGGCGTCGGGCTGATCACCGCCGCATCGAGCGCGATGATCGCACCGGTGTTGATGATCTTCCTGCAAGAGAAGTTCCAGGCGAACGTGGGCGAGCTGGCCTGGGCCTTTTTCCCCTCGGCGCTGGTATGGACGGTGCTGCCCACCCGCCTGGGCAAGCTGGCCGACCGCTTTGGACGCAAGCCGCTGATGATCGCCGGGCTGGCGGTGGCCGCAGTCAACTCGTTCATTATCCCCATGGCAGGCAGCCTGGTGACTCTGGCGGCATTATGGGTGATCGAGGCGGTGTGCTTTGCCGCCTCAGACCCGGCCAGCCAGGCGCTGATCACCAACCTCACCCAGCCGCACGAGCGCGGGCGGGTATACGGCGTATTTGCGCTGGCGGGCGGCCTGGGCGCCAGCATCGGCCCGCTGGTTGGCGGCTGGATGTACGACACGGCAGGCGCCTGGGCGCCTTTCACCGCCAATGCCATCTTCCTGATACTGGGCGCGCTGCTGATGGCCCGCTTCCTGCGTGATCCAAAAATTGACGAGCCCGTATAATGGTGCTAAGCACATCTGGCTGATGTTTTGATAACGGTGCGATATCGTCGCAACAATAACGAAACATCACACAGTACGAAGGTGATACATGATCACGATGTTCCAGAACCTGGATTCACTCCTGCCGCAGTACTTCCTGATCATCTTCTTCGCGGCCAACACCCTTTACGATGAAGATCCCTTCACGCCGGAATGGTGGTCCGTCCTGGTTCTGTGCGCGGCCATGGCCGTAATGGTGACCTTATGGCCGCTCCGGCGCGCATACAACGTGCCATACCTGATCATCGAGGGGCTGCTGATCGCCGCGCTGATGTGGCTGGAGCCGTCCTTTGTCTTTCTGGGCTTTCTGTTTGGGGCGCACGCCGGGCTGCTGCTCTCCACGCGCGGCTTCTTTCTCAGCATGGGCGCGTTTTCGCTGGTGGTGGCGGCTGTCTTCCTTACCCTTACAAACCCGGCGGAGGCCTTCTTCTCAGGGCTGGGTCCGACGATCGGGTTTATTTCATTCGGTTACGCCTATCACATGCGCGAGAAGATGCGCGCGGCCTATCACGAGACCCGCCGCCTGCTGGACGAGCTGCGCGGGGCGCACAGCAAGCTAGAGGCCTATGCAAGCAAGGTACAGGAATTGACCGTGATCGAAGAACGCAATCGTCTGGCGCGCGAACTGCACGATAGCGTCAAACAGCAGGCCTTTGCTGCCTCAGCGCAGCTTGGCGCGGCGCGGACGGCGCTCGATCACAACCCAATCGCCGCAGCCGACCACCTGCTGAA
>JAEZBW010000035.1 GCA_023426765.1 Bacillota bacterium | reverse complement strand
TCTTCAAGGGAGCCATACTGTCTGAGCTTGCCGCCGGTTGACCTTGTTAAAAGATAGCCCTTGTGCTCTACGATCTTTTCGGTGCGCAGCCTATCTTCGATTTCCGGATCGATCGTGATCGCACAGGCCATTTCCTGATAAATGTTTTTGGACATCACACCATACAGATAATCCCTGACTTTTCCGGATACCGAAATTGCTGTTTCCACAGCTCCCATATAAATTTTCCCGTTTGAACCCACCAGCTGATACTTCCTGAACTCCTCAAGAATTTCCCTGTTTTCCTTCAGAACATCCACAAGCTTGCGAACCACAAACCTTCCGTTCAGTTTCTCAATGTAGTATGAAAAGTGGGTATCATAGCCATCGTTTTTATCAAACAATATGTTTTTTACAATCTTTTTATTTGCCGCATTCCTGGCGTAGCAAAGGACATATTCAAAATTCTTGACAATGGAGCCTTCCTTTGCGGATTTAACCTTCATTCCCTGTGTTTTTGTGATTTCCAGGCCGATGATGGTAATAAAATTGCTCTCGCCGAAAATCTCGCTGCATATTTTTTTCAGATTGTCCAGCTCGTTTTCGTCGATGCTGATAAAGATGATACCGTCTTCGGTCAATAGATTGCGGGCCAGAGCCAGTCTGGGATACATCATGCTGCACCAGCCTGAATGAAACCTGGCATGGGATTGTGCATTTGCAGGCTCACTTTTACCGGGATAATCCTCAAAATCCTCATCATTCAGCGAATAATCATCCCGATAGATAAAATCATTGCCGGTATTATAGGGAGGATCGATATAGATCATTTTTATCCGGCTTTCATAGCTTTTCTGCAAAAGCTTCAGAACATCAAGGTTGTCACCTTCAATATAAAGGTTCCCCGTTGTGTCCCAATCCTTGCTTTCGAACATTTCTGGCCTTAAGATTTTTCGGGATGGAATGCTGCATTCAAGAATTGCGGATTTTTTACCAATCCAGTTGAGTTCGTATCGTTCAGTCTCGTCGGATTCTTCAACAGCAAGAAGCTGCCGCAGCAAAGTAAAGTTAATCCCCTTTTTCACCTTTCCGTTCTGGTCGGTTATTTCGGTAAAGATTCCGGGAAAACAGGATTTCAGATGCTCCATCAGTTTTTTCCGATTTTCTGATCCGGTCAATTCAAGCTTATCCATGACGCCCCCAATAAGCCTGCCGTTTTGACATTTTTGTTTAGATTGGGCTTTTTCTCTCTATCTATCGAAAATATATGTAAAACCAGGATGAAGCTTTTTACTGTTATTACACTTATACCAGAAAATGACGAGAACTGCGATAGGAGAATTTTAACGTAGAAATTGTGCTACTCAGAAATGAGGGATCACTGCATTCACCCGTAAAACCGCTCGCCCACTTTTTGAGGAAAATTTGACTTGCCTGCGGTTTTTCTGTATAATTCCCTCAGGAGTGATATTAAAGTAATGGAAGATCCGCCCTTACCTGATGAAACTATTTTCATAAAAATACAAATTGAATTCAGCACGTAACCGGAAGCAGATGTATGATCTGTTTCTATTTACGTGTTTTTTCATACAACAATATAGAGAAGATAAAACATAAGCATGTTTTTAATAAAAAGCGGAGATTTGGGGTCGAATGACGTGACTTGCCAGTACCCGGGGAGGTTTTTTCATTGAATGGTGGCTCAATACTATGGAACCTGCTGCTTCAATTCATTCTTATTCTAGTGAATGCAGTGTTTGCCTGTGCAGAAATAGCAGTGATCTCCATGAACGACAACAAGCTTGCAAAGATGACGGCGGCAGGTGATAAACGCGCAATCAGGCTGACAAAACTCACCAGCCAGCCTGCCCGGTTTCTTGCCGTGATACAGGTGGGGATCACCTTTGCAGGATTCCTCGGAAGTGCTTTTGCAGCAGACAATTTTTCCGACAGGCTGGTCCGTTGGCTTGTCAATTCAGGTGTAACAGTGCCGGAAGCTACTTTAAATACTATTTCGGTCATCGTTATTACTATTATTTTGTCCTACTTTACGCTTGTCCTTGGTGAACTGGTACCGAAACGGATCGCCATGCGTAAAGCCGAGCGCCTTGCTCTAGCCATGTCGGGCCTGATTTATCTTATCTCAAAAATGTTCGCTCCCCTGGTGGGCCTTTTAACCCTGTCCACCAACGGTCTTCTGCGGCTTTTGGGCATAGATCCGTATGCAGCGGACGAACAGATCACCGAGGAAGAAATCCGCATGATGGTGGATGAGGGAAGTGAAAAAGGCGCTATTAACCACACCGAAAAGGAAATGATTCAGAATGTCTTCGAATTTGATGATAAAACAGCAGAGGATGTGATGACCCACCGGACAGAGGTCTCTCTCCTTTGGCTGGATGAAAGTGATGAGCAGTGGGAAAAAACCATCATCGACAGCAGGCATACCATCTATCCGGTATGCAATGAAACCACCGATGACATTATTGGCATCCTCAATGCCAAGGATTATTTCCGCCTGAAAGATAAAAGCCGTGAAAATGTACTGAACAATGCCGTAAAGCCCGCATATTTCATTCCGGAAACCGTCCGGACCGATGTGTTGTTCCGCAACATGAAACAAAGCCGGAACCATTTCGCCGTTGTCCTGGATGAGTACGGCGGCATGAACGGAATCATCACCATGAATGATTTGCTGGAGCAGCTGGTTGGGGAATTTGACGATAACGACGCGATTGCCCTGAAGCCTCAGGTATTGATAGAGCGTGTTGACTCGCAAACCTGGAAGGTGCATGGTTCTGCTCCGCTGAAACAGGTTTCCGAGCAGTTGGGGGTGCTGCTGCCCGAAGAGGATTACGACACCTTCAGCGGCTTTGTTTTCGGCACCCTTGGGTATATTCCCGAAGATGGAAGCACCCCCGAAATTGAAGGTTACGGCCTGGCGATTAAAACCATTGAAATACGGGATCATCAGCTGGAAAAGGCACTTGTCTGCCTGCAGCAGGCACCCTGCAACGTAAAGGAATCTGCGGAGTAACGATTCTCAAGAGCGGTCGGCAGGTATCGCTCAACAGGCAGAGAGGTTTATACTCCCCCCTATAACAGAAAAACCGGCCAGTACGAAAGACTATTTGATAATTCTCTGATTGGGAGAAGATACATAGGATCTGTCAAGGGTTAGAACTACATAAAGCGTGCTGTCCAACTCCTGAATTTTTTGAAGAATTCTGTCCTGTATCTTACTTTCATTCAGCTTGCATTGGTTGGGCACAAGCACGTCAAAGATCAGGTTATTGTGAGTAGACCCTTTGACCACCCTGAAATCGTGGATGGAAAGGGTGTTGTCAATACTTTTAACCACGTTTTCGGTCATTTGCTGCATCTCATTCACAAAGGGGTTGTCGGTGACAATCGGATCCAGATGAATGACCAGGTGTATACCCTGATCAAGGGCGATATCTCGTTCGATATTGTCAATCAGGTCATGGCTTTTCAGGATATCCACATTGTAATCCACCTCGACATGAACCGATGCAAAACAATGGCCGGGGCCGTAATCGTGCACGACCAGGTCATGAAGACCCAATACCCCTTCATATTTCCGGATGAACTCCTCAATCTGTTGGGTCATCTCTCCCGATGGCCCCTCACCCAGGATGCTGTTGATGGTTTTTCTCAGGATTCTTATTCCTGACAGCATGATCAGCACGGCGACGATTGCACCCATCCAGCCATCCAGCTGAACACCCGCCAAACGGCTGATAATGCCCGAAAGAAGAACCGCCGACGTGGCAAGAACATCGGACAGGCTATCGGCTGCCGTAGCCTGTAAAATGCTTGATTCAATGCGTCTTCCCAGCCTTCTGTTGAAAAAATAAAGCCAGGCCTTTGAACCGATCGAGAAAACCAGAATCAGAATGATGATGAGGTTAAAATCAACCGCTTCCGGCTTTATTATTTTACTGATGGATGTTTTCATCAGCTCCACACCGATATATAAAATAATAACCGCTACGATCGAGGAAGATATATACTCCACCCTTGCATGACCAAAGGGATGACCGGTATCGGCAGGTTTATTCGACAGCTTGAAGCTGACCAATGAAATGATGGAAGAACCTGCGTCGGAAAGGTTGTTGATCG
Organism: Bacillota bacterium; assembly: GCA_023426765.1. Classification (GTDB taxonomy): domain Bacteria; phylum Bacillota; class Clostridia; order DSM-8532; family DSM-8532; genus JAAYJG01. The sequence continues at coordinate 1,034 of JAEZBW010000035.1, read as the reverse complement.
AATCACCCACAATGGATACACTGCCTGAAAGCGTACCGATCAAGAATTTCACGGCAAATAAAAGCAGGTTCACCACAATTCCCGTGATACTGCTCAGTTTTCCATATTGCTCCCGTACCTTTGCATTTTTCACCTCTTGAGGGGTTTTTATGAAAAGCTTCACCAAAAAGCCGGTGAATCCTCTGTGTGCGTGGACCTGCATATTCATCTCATACCTCCGGAATTGCTACCATAGCTACCATTCTATCATATCACGCGGCAGCACTCCATACTCCTGGAAATTCAGATAGTTATAAAGCAATGAAGGATCGTCGGGTTAGTATCAGTCTATTTACAGATGACTGTCTGCGTGACAATATCCGAGTATATCTCCAGTCCCTGTGTTTGCACAACATGAATCACATGCGCCAAGTGTGAGTCCGTCAGAAAGGTCTCCAAAAGATTCTTCTGTTCAAGGATTCTTTCGGAGTGGAAGACTACATCTTCCTCTCCATCAAACAGAGCTACATAAAAGATACCCGACTCCACTATATCCTGAAAGAAATGGCTGCCGTAGGACAGCTCCGGCATGAAGCCCTCTGCCGTGGAGGCCACTTCGCAAAGGACCGACGTGAAGCACAGCTCGGAAAAGTTTACCGGAACCCCCAACGAAGGCGTGGAAGTACCCCATCTTCCCGGGCCGACCAGCATCACATTTTTTCCTTTCAAAATTGTGTTCAAAAAGCCGATTTGCCGGGCTACCGAATACTTTTCCTGCTCCTTCAGCTCCAGATAGGGCTTTATTTGAACGTAAACCACATAATCAACGGGTAGCCGCACATTTCCGCCCATGAAACGTCCCTTGGAACAGAAAAAGCAATTGCCGTCCTCCAGCTTTGGCATCCGGACAGCTTTCCCCAGGCCTCTGGTTTGCAGCGGGCGGCATTGCAGCAGATTTACCCTGAAGCCGTCGTGAAAGAAGTTCACGGTAAACTCGATATCCACAGGGTAATCATAGGTCTTTGAAAGAAGCTCCAGAATCTTCCGCATATACA
>JAEZBW010000030.1 GCA_023426765.1 Bacillota bacterium | reverse complement strand
GGTTGTGACCGTTCCGGGGTTCTGCCAGGCGAACAGGCACAGCCCGACGTACACGACCAGCTCCGCCGCCGTTACAACGAGGGCCTTTATCCCTTCCAGCATGAAGACGGTGAACACGACGGCAAAGATGAAATAGGAGGGCATGGCGCCGGCGTAACCGCCGCCGACAAAGAAGAAAACGGGAAAAAAAACAGGAAGATAACGACAATGGTTATCATATAGCAAAGCTGGTACCTCCCGGTGCGGGCGGCGTAAAAGAGCAGGCCGGCAGCAATGGGGGTGGTGGCAAGGTTTGACAGGAACGCAAACCATCCCTCGCCGTTGAGCAGGCAGACCGCCGCCGACACAAGGCTGATGAGGACGCCGGCTATAGCCAGGATGTTGAACAGCCGGACGCGAAAGTCCAGCTTTTTGCTGAAAAATTTATCCCCTAAAAGAGAAAACAGGCTTTTCATACGCGGCTACCTCACACGACTTCATTATTCGCCGGGGCGGCCCGGCAATCCGGACGGGAATTTGGAATCAATCTACTGGTTCCTCTCACCATTGTACTCAATATAAGGGATTTCGGCAATATCCTTACCCTTAGGGGCACTTAAAAACCCCATCCGTTAGTCCGTTGCCTCGCCGCGGCCTACTTCCGCGATATGCCAACGGGATAAAACTTCATCAAACATGCGAATCGATAATATTTGTGTGGCAGGGTCAAATTCGTACCAGTGATCTTTTAAATGCCCGCCGTCCAGGAACAACCTGATTATATTCCGACGGGTTTCATCCGTTTCTGAATAGTAGAAGAATAGCCCCTCATATTCGTCAGGCCATGCGTCGTTGATTTCGGTAAACATTTCCGGATCGAACGTCATGATTTCCCCGGTGTCCGTATTCACCCATTCGCTTGTAAACAACAGGTTAAGAGACAGGTTATCACCGGGGTCTGACCAATGGGCTTTGTCCGTGGTGATTGTCACTGTCCGCGCCGCGCCGTCCCAGCCTGCTACCGCACCCATACTTTCCGAAATAAAACGCAGCGGTACGAATATCCTGTCTTCAAATATCTGCGCGGGTACATCCAACAGCCGGTTTTCCTTGTTTACCTTCGCATGAATATTATCGATCACGAGCTTTACAACCGAATCATGCCGCAGAACCGTGACGGTTTTAGAGTCCCCGTTCCACAGCACTGTCGCGCCCATAGCCTCCAAAACCCCATGCAGCGGGACTAATGTTTGATCACTCACAATGCGCGGCTGCGCGTCAAGGGTTAGCTCCGTGCCATCCAAAATAACGCGTATGGGCCGGCTCGCTGCCGTGATGAGTACGAGAAACGATACGACCGCCAGGATTGCGGCAACTATCAAACAGATTGTCCATTTCTTTTTCATTGTTTGTTCCCTCCTATCGCCGTAATCAAGGCAACAGTTTTTTTCATTTCTTCTTTGTTTTACGCTTCCCGGCCTGCTTCCTCTTTCCCCGCCGGCTTCATTTGATTGAACAAAGCTTACCGTTTCTTACTCAATCCCATAATAACCAATCATCGCTGAAAACATCATATTCCCATAATTCCCAAACGCGGGAAACCACGAAACGCTTCTCCGCCACAAATAATTCCTCCGTATTTTTACCCCAGATGATGAGCGTTACCTCCGTTTCTCCAAACCGGGCGGAATCGTAATACGACTCTGTCATAAAAGAAGACCCTTCCATGTCATATCCGGCCTCAGCCAGTTTATCAATCAAAAAAGAAAGCACTTCCTCTTCATTGTAGATTCCCGGCCCGATTTCATCAGCGCCGGCGGGTATATTCCGATTCTCGTTATCCTGCGATGAATCGGGATTATTCCGGGGTTGGACAGGTGTTGACGTCGGTGTGTGTCCGCCGCCCCCGCCCTGTGACGCGACCGGAGTTTTGCTGTTTCCGGAGTTGCTGTTGTTCTTGTCTCCGCCGCAAGCGGTAAGCAGCAAGGCCAACGCCATGCACACCGGGAGCAGCAGACTGCTGATTCGTTTTCCTGTTACATTCATCCTTTTTTCTTCTCCTTCATTCCTTGTTTGTTTGCATCGACAGCCAGCGCAGGATATTCTCCAGAGAAATCCGGGGACCCTCCCGCCAGAAAATGCTTCGGCCATCGGTATTCGGGCGGGGGAGAACCTCCATATCCCGCAGGCTGTCATAGGAATGGTCTTTTTCCGGCAGCCGCCGGGTATCAAACAGGATTAAATGCCCATTATTCAGCTCTATGTCCAAGGTCTGGCCGTCAACGATGTCCACCCGGGTAATTTGCAGCACAGGTTATCACCTCATTTCTGCCGGTTCCTTTTTTTACGTTCCGGCATAGGTACTGTTAAGAAATAACTTCGAAATAAGCACCCAATAATACAAGGGTAGCAGAAAAAATTTCCCTTGTGTGAAGGGTTAAGAAATCTTAACAGTTTTACAAAAAAACATTCCGGAAAAAACACAATCACAATTTTGTGATTACGCCCACAAACGAAAAAAAAGATGCTATGCTGGAAACTACAGGCAGAACACTATTTATAAAAAAAATATCTTTGCAGCGGCGCCCCGGCTTTATGCCTTTATGCGCCTTCCGCAAAACAGAAAGGAATGGTCACCTATGGAAACTTTTATTGCGATTACAGTCATTGTTTTATTCGTTGTCATTGCTGTGGTCTGGATCCTGTCCACTTATAACAAGCTGGTCAGCGAGAGGCTTAAGGTACAGACACAGTGGAAACAAATTGACGTCGTGCTTAAACAGCGCGCCGACCTTATCCCAAACATTGTGGAGACCGTCAAGGGCTATGTCTCCCATGAAAAGGAAACTTTGCAGGCGGTGACAGACGCCCGCTCCCGTTACATGGGCTCTTCGGATCAGGATGCGCAGATACAGGCAAGCAACGCCCTGTCCGGAGCGTTGGGCAAACTGATAGCCGTAGCGGAATCGTACCCCGAACTTAAAGCCAATCAGAGCTTTTTGGATTTGCAGCGTCAGATAAGCGGGCTGGAAAATAAGATCGCCGACTTTCGCCAGTTTTACAATGACATGGTTATGCGTTACAACAGGCTGCTCGTAACAATACCCTCAAATATTGTCGCGGGGATGTTCAAGTTCTGCGAAGCGTCCTTTTACGAGGCGGAAGAAGCCGATAAAGCGATGCCAAAAGTGAAATTCTGATGAGGTGAAGCATATGAAACGCACAATCATTCTGCTGGCGGCAATTTTTTTCCTGTGCGCCGTCCTGTCGCCGCTCACCGTCTATGCC
>JAEZBW010000666.1 GCA_023426765.1 Bacillota bacterium | reverse complement strand
GGTATTGCTTCAGGGCCTTAAAGGGCACACGGCATTCCGAACAACCGCCGACGAAGAAAAATACAAAGCTCGATATTCCAAGAAATAATGTACACAAATCTCATCCTGAAACATTGTTGAGTTTATGACTCCGATAGTACTGGCTATTATGTGCTTTTAGAGTGATTAATAGTACTACCGGAAGGAAATAAACACACTTTTTTGGGAGGATGAGGCACATGAAAGCACAGAGATTCGGGATTGAGATTGAAATGACGGGTATTACCAGAGAGCAGGCCGGCGAAGTTATAGCAACATACTTCGGAACAGGAGGGACAAGGTACATCGGCGGAACATACCGCACCTACGAATCCAAAGACAACAAGGGCAGGACATGGAAAGCGATGTACGACTCAAGCATCATTGCAGAGAAGAAGGTTGGCGGTTCAAGAACCCCCGCAGGCGACGAATACAGAACGGAGGTTGTCAGCCCGATATTGACCTACGAAGATATCGAGGATCTGCAGGAACTGGTCAGACAGCTGAGACACAAGGGAGCCCTTGTAAACTCATCAACCGGAATCCACGTTCACGTCGGAGCCGAACGGTTCACACCGCAAACCCTCCGCAACATTGTAAACATCATCGCCAGCAAAGAGGACATCCTTTACAAAGCTTTACAGATAGACCCCCAACGCATGAGGTACTGCAAAAAAACCAACGAAGAGCTGCTTGAGACCATAAACCGCAAAAAACCACAGACGATGAAACAACTTGCGGACATTTGGTACGCAGAGGATCCGGAAAACAGAACTCACCATTACAACAGCACCCGATACCACGGCTTGAACCTGCATGCCACCTTCACCAAAGGAACGGTCGAATTCCGGCTTTTCAACTCCACCACCCACGCGGGAGAGATTAAAGCATACATACAGTTCTGCCTTGCGGTTTGCCACCAGGCTTTGAGCCAGAAGAAGGCTTCAGCGAGAAGAACGGTTACAAACAACGAGAAGTACGCATTCAGATGCTGGATGCTTCGCCTCGGACTCATCGGGGACGAGTTCAAAACCTGCAGGCTCCACTTCATGAAGCACCTTGAAGGGAACTCGGCTTGGAGACAGGCTGCCTGAAGAACATAGCCACAGGCACACCTGCGGGCGGGATGACCGCCCTTTTGGTGGTGAAAGGGGATGAGAAGAATGAAAAGAAAGCTCTACATCGCGTATGGCAGCAATATGGACACGAAACAGATGGCTGTCCGGTGCCCGAAGGCAAAGCTTATTGGAACTTCGGAGGTGGAAGGGTACCGCCTGCTATTCAAGGGTTCAAAAACAGGAGCCTACGCAACCATTGAAAAAGCCGAGGGATACAAGGTTCCCATGCTGGTCTGGGAAATCACCAAGGAGGATGAAATAAATCTTGACCGGTATGAAGGGTTCCCAACCTTCTACTACAAGAAAGACCTGAATATTCCCGTCAACGGCAAGCGGAAGATAGCCATGGTTTACATTATGGACGAGCGAAGAATGCTTAAGAGCCCTTGGCATTGGTACTACAATGTGATTAGGGACGCCTATGCGAAATTCCACTTCGATATGAGCATTCTTGAAGAAGCATTCGATGCCTCGTTTGCAGAGGAGGAAAGAGATGTTTATTAAAAGAGAAATCGTTGAACAACTCCGAAAGAACTATCCTGCAGGTACAAGGGTGAAATTAATCCGGATGGATGATGTGCAGGCTCCTCCCATTGGTATGCATGGAACTGTAATCGGAGTGGATGATATCGGTAGCATTATGGTTGCCTGGGACAACGGAAGCAGACTGCATGTGGTTTATGGCGAGGACCACTGTGAGAAGGTATAAACACAGATACGAATTTGAAAAAGACTTCTTCGGAGGTCTTTTTTTGTGCCATTAATTCCGGCGAGAGGAGGTGGGACTTTGGCACAGAGAGGAAGAAAACCAAAGCCGACCGCCCTTAAGAAACTGGAGGGCAACCCTGGAAGAAGAAAACTGAATGAAAGTGAACCCAAGCCTGGGAAAAAAGCCCCGCGCTGTCCCGCCTGGCTTGAAGAGGAAGCGAAAAGAGAATGGAAACGCACGGGGAAAATCCTTGAATATATGGGTCTGCTGACAGAAATGGACATGACCGCTTTTGCGGGTTATTGTCAGGCTTATGCCAGGTGGAAGGAAGCGGAGGAATTCATCACCCAGCACGGCACGATGATTCGCACACCAAATGGATATCTGCAGCAGGTTCCGCAGGTTTCCATCGCCCAAACGAATCTGAAAATCATGCTGAAGTTCTGCGAGCAGTTCGGCCTGACACCGTCTGCTAGGAGCAGAATAGCAGCTGGCGAAGGTTCTGCTGATCCTGCCGATGAGATGGAACAGCTGCTGGGAGGCGGCGACTGATGTCGTTCAAATACACACCTTCGCCCTTCATGCTGAAAACTTCCCATTACGACGAGGCAAAGGCAGACCGTGCGGTAACTTTCATTCAGAACCTGTGTCACACGAAAGGCAAATGGGCGGGAAAGAAATTCATTTTACTCCCTTGGCAGGAACAGATTATCCGTGATATTTTCGGCATCGTAAACGAGAGAGGCAAGCGGCAGTTTCTCACTGCCTATATCGAAATACCAAAAAAGAATGGAAAATCAGAGCTGGCTGCAGCCATAGCGCTTTATCTGCTCTTCGCGGACAATGAGCCTTCTGCGGAGGTCTATGGCGCGGCATGCGACAGGCAGCAGGCATCCATCGTGTTTGATGTGGCAAAGCAGATGGTACAGATGTCCCCGGCTCTGAACAAGAGATCCAAGATAGCAGGTGCCGTAAAGAGAATCGTCAATTATTCCAACGCCGGGTTCTACCAGGTGCTTTCTGCAGAAACCGGAACAAAGCATGGATTCAACGTTTCCGGGCTTGTATTTGATGAAATTCATTCGCAGCCCAACAGAAAGCTGTATGATGTCCTGACCAAGGGTTCCGGTGATGCCCGGGAGCAGCCGCTATTCTTCATCATAACCACAGCCGGGATCGACAAGAACAGCATCTGCTATGAGCTGCATACCAAGGCACTGGACATCAAAGCAGGAAGGAAGAGAGACAATACCTTTTATCCTGTTGTTTATGGTCTGACGGAGCAGGAGGACTGGACCGATGAAGCCAACTGGTATAAAGCGAATCCGTCCCTGGGGCATACCATCACCATCGACCGTGTCCGCGAAGCATACAGAAACGCTCTGGACAACCCTGCTGAAGAGAATGTGTTTAAGCAGCTTCGCCTGAACATCTGGACATCCGCTACAGTGTGCTGGATACCGGAACATATCTACAATCGCGGGAATCTTCCCATTGATATAAATTCGCTCTTGGGAAGAGAGTGCTTCGGTGGCCTTGACCTTTCAAGCACAACGGATATCACAGCGTTTGTCCTGGTATTCCCGCCTCGGAATGAAGAGGAGAAGTATATTGTGCTGCCATTTTTCTGGTTGCCGGAAGATACTCTGGCACTTCGATGCCGGAGAGATCATGTTTTGTATGATGTGTGGGAACGGCAAGAATATATTCAAACCACAGAGGGGAACGTGCTCCATTATGGATTCATTGAGAAGTTCATTGAGGAACTCGGGCAGAAGTACAATATCCGGGAAATCGCTTTTGACCGCTGGAACGCTACTCAGATGGTTCAAAACCTCGAGGGTATGGGCTTCACAGTGGTTCCTTTCGGTCAGGGTTATAAGGACATGTCCCCGCCGTCAAAGGAGTTGTATAAGCTTCTGATGGAAGGGAGCATCAACCATGGAGGCAATCCAGTCTTGAGGTGGATGGCACAGAATGTGGTCATGCGTCAGGATCCCGCAGGAAACATCAAGCCTGACAAGGAGAAGTCCACCGAGAAAATTGACGGGATTGTCGCTACTATAATGGCACTTGACCGGTGTATTCGAAACCTAACGAGCCAGGGCAGTGTTTATGATGAGAGAGGAATTTTTGTGTTGTAAAAAGTTGGAATAGTGCTATAATTAGATATATATTTACAAAAAACGCAAGGTGGTGTCATTTATGAAATCTTTAAACAAGATTATTCCTATTATTGCTGTAATTTTATGTCTGATGTTTTTTACGTCATGCTCATCATCTACCCCCCAAAAGGATGCGCCGGTTAACCAAAGCTCAAGTATAGGTGACGTTGAAGACAAAACTTCTGAAAAGACAAATGCACCAAAAGAAGAAAACAGTACGACAGAACAGGTGAAAGTTAACGAAGAACCAGTTGTTACTGTTGATAAAGAACCAGAAGTTACTGTTAACGAACAGATTCTACTCGACAAGGATGGTGTTAAAATAACTCTAAAAGGTCTTACTTCGGAAGACATATTTGGGCCTTCATTAAAAGTTCTTGTTGAAAACAACTCAAAAGGACCGATCACTGTCCAGGCGAGAGATACTTCTATTAACGGTGTAATGCAGGAAACTATGTTTTCCTGCGAAGTGGCGAGCGGGAAAAAGGCGAATGATGAATTAACAATAATGCAATCAGGTTTAGATATAGCAGGAATAGAAACAATAAAAGATATTGAATTGAAGCTCCACATTTTTAACACCGACACGTGGGATACAATTTTTGATACTGAGACGATCTCTATAACGACTACGGCTGACCCATCCTATGTTCAGAAGTTTGATGATAATGGTTTTTTAGCATTAGAAAAAGAGGGTATAAAAATCGTAATCAAGAAACTGAATGTCGAAGATAGTATTTGGGGTGCTGATGTTCATGTATATGTGGAAAACAACAGCAAGACAGATGCTACGGTACAGGTTAGAGATCTATCAATAAACGGTTTTATGGTAAGTCCTATGTTTTCATGTGATGTCTTAGCGGGGAAAAAAGCATACGATACAATAACGTTTCTCGAAAGTGAATTAGAAGAAAATGATATAACATCAATTGATAACATAGAATTAGCTTTCCATATTTTTAATATCACAACATGGGATACCATTTTTGATTCTGATACAATTACCGTTAATTTTGAAAAGCAATAAAACGACACAATTTATTGTACATTTTAATTAAATTTTAAAGACTTCTTCGGAGGTCTTTTTTTATGCGCTTTTTAAGGAGGAATGCCGGTGAAAATACCGATCTTACACAGGTTTATTAAGGCAAGAGACAAACCTACCAATTACTATACGGGTTCAGATTACACATTCCTTTTCGGGCCAACCACAAGCGGTAAAAATGTAAATGAATTCACTGCAATGCAGACCACGGCAGTTTATTCCTGTGTTCGCATTCTGTCGGAGGCAATCGCGTCTTTGCCGCTTCATGTATATTGTTACAAAAACAATGGCAAAGAACGGGTATATAACCACCCGCTGTACCACATTCTTCACGATGAACCCAATAGTGAAATGACATCATTTGTTTTCAGAGAAACCCTAATGGGGCACTTGCTCATATGGGGAAATGCATACGCACAAATCATCCGGGATGGTTCCGGAAAAGTTTTAGCCCTATACCCTCTTTTGCCTAACAAGATGGGTGTGGCGAGAGATAAGAACGGAGAAATTTTTTATACTTACACACGCACCACTGATGAGAATCCAAACATTAAGAACTATGGACAGGTTGTATTAAGAAGGCAAGATGTGCTGCATATACCGGGACTCGGCTTTGACGGCCTTGTTGGCTATTCGCCCATAGCAATGGCGAAGAACGCCGTTGGAATGACACTTGCTTGCGAAGAATACGGTGCCAGCTTCTTTGCCAATGGTGCTAATCCTGGCGGTGTGCTTGAACACCCTGGTGTCCTGAAAGACCCCAAGAAAGTACGTGATTCCTGGAACGAAGTGTATCGTGGGACAAGCAATGCCCACAAGGTTGCGGTACTTGAGGAAGGGATGAAGTATCAGCAGATTGGAATTCCTCCAGAAGAAGCACAGTTCCTTGAGACACGGAAATTCCAGATTAATGAGATAGCAAGGTTGTACCGTATTCCACCACACATGATAGGGGACTTAGAGAAGTCAAGCTTCTCCAATATTGAACAGCAGTCTCTTGAATTTGTAAAGTATACTCTAGACCCGTGGGTATTGCGTTGGGAAATGTCATTACAGCGCTCTCTGCTTTTACCTAACGAGAAAAAAGAATACTTCATCAAGATGAATGTGGACGGCCTGCTTCGAGGAGATTACCAGAGCCGCATGAACGGTTACGCAGTTGGGCTTCAAAACGGGTTTCTCAGTCCCAATGATGTGAGGTTGTTGGAGGATATGAACCCTATCCCGGAAGAGGATGGCGGAAATCTTTATTTGATTAACGGCAACATGACGAAGCTGAAGGACGCCGGTGCATTTGCTTCTCAGCCCCAAGCTCAACCGGGAAGCAGCAAAAAAGTATGAAAGCGAGGTTAACAGATGAAAAAGAAGTTCTGGAACTGGGTCAAGAACGATACCGGCAGAACACTGTTTCTCAATGGACAAATATCGGACGAAACCTGGTATGGGGATGAAGTGACTCCGAAGTTGTTTAGAGATGAATTGAATACTTGCACAGGTGACATCACCGTCTGGATTAACTCACCGGGCGGTGATGTTTTTTGTGCTGCCCAAATTTACAACATGCTAATGGATTACCAAGGCAATGTTACAGTCAAGATTGACGGTATTGCAGCTTCAGCGGCTTCTGTCATTGCAATGGCCGGTACGGAAGTGCATATGTCGCCGGTTGCCATGATGATGATTCACAATCCCATGACCGTTGCAATTGGGGATTCAAAGGAAATGCAGAAAGCCATTGAGATGCTTTCAGAAGTGAAAGAAAGCATCATCAATGCCTACGAAGTTAAGACCCAGCTGTCCAGGGCAAGGATTTCACACCTAATGGATGCGGAGTCCTGGTTCAATGCCAAAAAGGCAGTAGAACTGGGATTTGCAGATAAGATTCTGTTTGATAACGAGAAGGACAAGCAAGAAGAGGCTTTAGAAGCGATGATGTTTTCACGCGCGGCGGTTGCCAATTCGCTGATATCCAAACTTGTTCCCAAACAACCCGAAAAAAGAACCCCTGTTGAACAACTCGAAAAAAGACTGAGCCTTTTGGCTCGCTAAATTGAAGGAGGATTTGAATGAACAAAATTCTTGAATTGAGAGAAAAACGCGCGAAGGCATGGGAAACCGCTAAGGCTTTTCTGGACAGCAAGCGGGGCACGGATGGGCTCCTGTCAGCGGAAGACACCGCCACTTATGACAAAATGGAAGCCGATGTAGTGAACCTCGGAAAGGAAATCGATCGCCTGGAGCGTCAGGCTGCCCTTGACGCTGAACTTTCCCGCCCGACCGCAACACCAATTACCAATCCGCCCGGAGCAAACCCAAACGGCAGCGCAAAGATGGGA
>JAEZBW010000687.1 GCA_023426765.1 Bacillota bacterium | reverse complement strand
GTATTTCGCAACAAGGCCCTGATGGACACTTATGAACCGGGATCCACCTTTAAAGCGATCACCGCCTCGGCGGCTTTGGAGGAAAGCGTTGTAAAGCCTGAAACCCAATTTGTTTGTACAGCCATTCCCATGGCGGGTCATAATATCAACTGCTGGAAGGCCGGGGGGCATGGCGCAGAAACCTTCCGGCAGGGCGTGTATCAGTCCTGCAACCCCGTATTTGTGAAGACCGGGCTGCTGGTGGGGATTGATAAATTTTTCAAATACGTTCGCAACTTCGGCTTTATGGAAAAAACGGGCATTCCCCTGAATGGTGAACCTGGCGCCGACCAGTATCAATGGTGGGCAAAGCCCACCGAGATCGACCTGGCGGTTGCTTCCTTCGGCCAGCGCTTCACCATCTCACCGCTGCAGCTGGTGACTGCGTACAGCTCCATTGCAAATGGCGGAAACCTGATGAAGCCGATTTTAGTAAAGCAGATCAGTGACAGTGAGGGAAACATCATTCAAAAAACAGAACCGCAGGTCGTCCGGAAGGTCATTTCCAAGCAAACCTCCGATACGCTGCGGGATATTCTGGAAGGGGTTGTTTCGGAAGGAACGGGCAGAAATGCTTATGTCAGCGGTTACCGGATTGCCGGAAAAACCGGTACCTCCGAAACAAAGGAAACCGAAACCGAGGGAAGGTATATTGCATCCTTTTCTCTGTTTGCCCCGGCAGATGATCCGGTTATCGCACTGCTGGTGATACTGGATCACCCTCAGGTTTACCCCCATTCAGGCGGTATGATCGCTGCTCCGGTGGCTGGAAAGCTTGCCGAAGAAATTCTCGATTACCTGAGAGTGGAGCGTAAATATACCGAAATGGACAAGAAGCTGATGCTGAGAGAAATGTATGTTCCCGAAGTGCGGAACATGACCCTGAAGGATGCCGTCAATAAGCTGAATGCTTATGAATTGAAATATATCGTCGAAGGGGAAAACAAGGGAGACGACGCCATCATCATGGAGCAGACACCAAAGCCGAACAGCAGTGTCCCCAGTGGATCCACCGTGATTCTGTACACCTACACGCCTGAAAAGGAACTGGCGGTGACGATGCCCAATGTTCTGAACAAGAATATCGATGAAGCGGCTGAAGCGCTGCGGAATGCCGGCCTGAACATCAAGGTGGAAGGCATCGGCCAGGCGCATCGGCAGGAATATGAACCAGGCCGGGAATTGAGCAAAGGTCAGGTGGTCACCATCTGGTTTGAGCATACGGAAACAGATTAATCCGGGCAAAGGTTTCAGAAGAAAATCTGAAGCTTTACCTGCAGCGCATGAGAACGGAGGTTTTGAGATGGAACTGGAAAGGCTTGTAGAGGGTTTACCCATATTCAGCATACAGGGAGATTTGAAGAGAAATATTACACGGGTAGTGTATGATTCGAGAAGGGCGGTACCTGGCTCGCTTTTCGTGTGTATTGACGGGTTCAAAACCGACGGTCATAAATTTATACAGTCGGCATTGGATAACGGTGCGTCGGCATTGATTGTTCAGAAGGACATTCCGAGGCCCGAGGGTATTACGGTGATCCGTGTTCCGGATACCCGTTACGCGCTGGCCCGCACAGCCGATGCCTTTTTCGGTCATCCTTCAGGCGCTTTCACACTGCTGGGCATCACCGGAACCAAAGGAAAAACCACGACGACTTACATGATCAAGTCCATTCTCGAAAAGGCCGATCAGACCGTAGGGATCATCGGAACCGTGGCCAATAGCATCGGAAGCGAGAAGATACCTGCTCAAAGGACCACGCCTGAGTCCCTGGATTTGCAGGAGATGTTTGACAAAATGAAGGATAAAGGTGCCGACACCGTCGTCATGGAGGTCTCTTCGCAGGGCCTGAAGCTGAACAGGGTGGCGGCCAGTGAATTTTCCATCGGCGTGTTTACGAATTTCTCGCAGGATCATATCGGCGGCAGCGAACACCCGGATATGGAAGATTACTTTCAATCCAAAATGCTTTTGTTCTCCATGGCAAAAAGAGGACTGGTGAATGCGGACTCCCCTTATGCCAAACGGGTGATGGAATGCAGCAAATGCCCCATCCTGACCTATGGCATTCATAACCCGGCTTCTATTATGGCCACGGAGGTGGTGACCCATACCGATCGGGTGGAATTCAATGTTCAGTCGCCATGGTTTTCGATGCCGGTTGAAGTTTCGGTTCCGGGAACCTTCAGCGTATACAATGCGCTGGCAGCCATCGGTGTTGCAGGGATGATGGGAATCCCGCAGGAATGCATCGTCAGCGGACTGAAGGATATTCATGTCCCCGGCAGGGCGGAGGTTGTGCCTACACCGGGGAGGCCCTGGACGGTGATGATTGATTACGCGCATACTCCGGACAGCCTTGAAAACATTCTGACCACGGTAAAAAGCTTTGTTCCGGGGCGTCTGATCAGCGTGTTCGGCTGCGGCGGTGACCGTGATCGGTCGAAGCGCCCACGGATGGGCCAAATTTCAGGTGAAATTGCCGACTTTACCATCATTACCTCCGACAACCCCAGAACAGAAGAGCCGGCAGCCATCATCAACGATATTGAAGAAGGCATAAAGCTGACAAAAGGGAAATATAAGATCATAGAGGACAGGACTGAAGCCATCCGGTATGCGATGAAAAACGCACTCAGCGGAGACATCATCGTTTTGGCAGGAAAAGGTCATGAAACCTATCAGATGTTCAAGGACAAGACGATTCATTATGATGAACGGGAAATCGTAAAGGAGATCCTGGACGAACTGGAGTGAAAAGCATGGAGAAGCTGCACGCAGAAAAAATATCCGCGTGGATTTCCGGAAAGCTGAACGGGAATCCGAAGGCCTCTGCAGATAAGGCAGGTACAGATACGAGAACCCTGGAAGAGGGAAGCCTGTTTTTTGCCATAAAAGGTGAGAAGTTCGATGGACATCAGTTTATTCATACGGCTTTTGAAAAGGGAGCATCCATCGTGGTTTCCGAAGTGGAAATCCAGGCGCCTCCCGGCTGCGCGGTGATCGTTGTAAGAGACACGGTGAAAGCATTGGGGGATATGGCCCGCAGCTACCTGGAAACCTTCAGCATTCCGGTTGTCGGAATAACCGGCAGCGTAGGGAAGACAACCACAAAGGACATGATCGCCCAGCTTCTGTCCACCCAGTACCGGGTACATAAGACCATGGGCAATTTTAACAATCATATCGGACTGCCGCTTTCGGTCCTGAAGCTGACCCGGAATCACACGGCTGCAGTTTTTGAAATGGGTATGAGCGGAATGGGCGAGATCGAATACCTTTCCCGGATCATTCGTCCCGACATCGGTGTGATCACCAACATCGGCATATCCCATATTGAAAAGCTGGGTTCCCGCCAGAATATCCTGCGGGCAAAGCTTGAAATCAGCAAGGGAATGGGAGAAGACGGAAAGCTTGTCCTGAATGGCGATGATGAGCTTTTATCAGGCCTGGAAGGCTTGCTGCCAATGCCCGTGATCTTTTACGGTATCAATGATACGATCAGTCTGCACGCCTTTGGCATTGAATCCATGGGTGAAGCGGGTGTCAAGTTTACCGTAACACTGCGCGGTGAAGATGTTGAGGTTCAAATAAGGGTTCCGGGCATTCATAATGTTTCCAACGCTTTGGCGGCCATCGCCTGCGCATTGGAACTGGGCATTACCAACGAGAACATTCAAAGGGGCCTGGCAGAATATTCTCAGGAAAAAATGAGACTGAATGTCAGGCTGCTCAATGGCATAAAAGTGATCGATGATGCGTATAATGCCGCACCTGCCTCGGTTACAGCGGCCTTGTCTGTTCTTCATGAGCTGTCGGGCAGTCAAAGAAGTATTGCCGTACTGGGGGATATGCTGGAACTGGGCGCTTATGCAAAGGATGCCCACCGGCAGTTGGGTGCAATGGTGGTGCAGCAGCATATCCATCATTTGATCGCTGTCGGTGAGCTGGCACAGGATTATATTGATGGTGCGGTGAATGCCGGCATGAAGGAAGAAAACACACGGCATTTCTCTACAGCAGATGCGTCGGTGGACTATCTGAAAAACTTCCTCCAACCCGGGGATGTCATCTTGTTCAAGGGCTCCCGGGGAATGAATCTGGACAAGTTGATTGAAGCGCTGTTTGGGCATTAAGCCAGGACGGGAAACGCAGACTTGGGTTCGCACGCTCGCAACCGCAGATGTCGGTGGGTTACGAAGATAAAAAACCGTTTGAAAACGGAAGGGGAAAAACGATGAAAATACCGTTGCAGATTATAGTTTTTGGAATATCCTTTATCCTGGCATTGGCTTCTGGTGCCATTTTTCTCCCCATTCTCAGGCGGTTGAAATTCGGGCAGACCGTTCGCGATGACGGACCGCAAACCCATCTGGTGAAACAGGGAATCCCCACCATGGGCGGTGTGATTTTTCTTGTTCCGATGGTGCTGGTTGGGGGATATTTTGCAATCAGCGACGCCAATATGACGGCATTGATTTTAACCACCCTGGGTTTTGGTGCAGTAGGCTTCATCGACGACTATATCAAGGTCATCCGCAAAAATAAGGACGGGCTGAAGCCGAAGCAGAAGATGATTGGCCTGCTGGCTGTTTCAGCCTGCTTCACAGCCTATGTGATCTTTCTGACCGATGCCGGCGATAAAACGGTCATCCCCTTTGTTGGTCTTGATAACCCCCTGACACTGCCAATTTTCGTCTTTATCCCGTTTTGCATCTTCATACTGCTGGCATACACCAATGCCGTCAATCTGACCGACGGCCTGGACGGCCTGGCCGGCAGCATCACAATGATCGTTCTGGTGTTCTTTACCGTCGTTGCGATGCTGAATGACGAATGGAGTACCATTAAGCTTTTCTGTGCCATTCTGGCAGGAGGCTGCCTTGGTTTTCTGGCGTATAACCTGCACCCGGCCAAGGTGATCATGGGGGATCTGGGCGCACTTTCATTGGGCGGTGCCGTTGCAGCCGTATCCATTCTGCTGCAGATGCCATTCATACTGGTCATCGCCGGGATGGTCTACTTTATCGAGAATATTTCAGTCATCCTGCAGGTAGGATACTATAAGAAAACAGGGAAACGGATTTTTAAAATGGCACCCATCCATCATCATTTTGAGCTGCTGGGCTGGAAGGAAACAAAGGTGGTAACGGTGTTTCTTCTGGTGACGGTTGTTTTTTGTGTAATCGCGTTCTTTGCATTGAGGTGAACATGAGACGCAGGGACTTTGATTTTTGGATCTTTATCACAATTATTGTACTGCTGGCCCTGGGGGTGAGTATGGTATACAGCGCCAGCTCCTACTATGCCAGCCGTGAGTTCGGCAACAAGGAGTATTTTCTTGTGCGTCAGCTGATTTGGGCAACGATCGGTATCATTGCGATGCTGATTGTGTCGCGGCTGGATTACAGAAGGCTGGCCCAGTTCTCACCGATCCTGATGCTGATCAGCGTGGTTTTGCTGATTTTAGTCAGAATACCCGGTATAGGTTCGTTTATCAATGGTTCCTACCGTTGGTTCAATTTCGGGTTTGCTTCCTTCCAGCCTTCAGAGATGGCTAAACTTTCGTTGATCCTGTTTTTCGGCTTCAGCCTTTCCAAAAAGCCTGATGTTCTGCAAAAGTTCATTAAAGGGCTGTTTCCATACCTTTTGATCATCGGGGTCATCGATGCGCTGCTGATCCTGGAGCCGCACTACAGCGGAACCATTCTGGTCACCTCGGTCGCCATCATCATCCTTTTTTGTGCAGGAGCAAAAGTATGGCATTTTCTGTTGCTTGCCATACCGGTTGTCCCGGCGGCGGCCTATCTTGTTTATACCGAGCCATACAGAATGGAACGTATCCTTACCTTTCTCGACCCCTTTTCCGATCCCACCGATGCCGGCTATCAGATCGTAAACTCTCTGTATGCGATTGGATCGGGAGGCCTTTTCGGAAAAGGGATTGGCCAGAGTGTGCAGAAGAACCTGTATATTCCGGAACCGCATACCGATTTTATCTTCTCGATACTTGCCGAGGAATTGGGCTTTGTAGGTGCTGTTACAGTACTGCTGCTGTTCCTTGTACTGATCTGGCGCGGAATACGCATTGCGATGCATGCCCCCGATAACCTGGGAAGCCTGCTGGCCGTTGGAATCACCTCGCTGATTGCAGTTCAGGTTATTGTGAATATCGCAGTGGTAACATCTTCTCTACCGGTTACCGGGATGCCGCTTCCATTCTTCACCTCTGGGGGGAGCTCGCTCGCTTTCCTGCTGGTGGGTGTCGGTATCCTGCTGAATATTTCAAGGTCGGTCGGAAACCAGTATCGAATGAAACGGGAAAAGATGTAGTGAAAAGCCACCTTTTTACAATGTCAGCCTGATAAAGCTCTTTTTTCCCACCTGAATGACGTCGCCTTCCTTCAGATCCGATACCAGCATATCTGTTAATCGGGTGCCGTTCACCTTCACGCCACCCTGGACAATCAACCTTCTTGCTACACTGTTGCTGGGTGCGAATCCTGCTGCCGAAATGATCCGAACCAGGTCGAACATGCCGTTTGTCATCAGCTGGTTCGTCAGTTGTATGGGAAGTGCCGTACCCGGGATCTCCTTTTTCTGAAATACAGTTACAAAATGCTCCTGGGCTTCACTGGCTGCAGCTTCGCCATGGTATTGCCGTGTGATCTCAAAAGCCAGCTGCATCTTAACATCCCTTGGGTTGCAAAGGTTCATTTCCAGCTGATGCTTCAATTGACTGACTACATCCGGATGAATGTCGGTCACCAGTTCGAAATACCGGATGATTAATTGATCCGGGATCGACATGGCCTTTTCATACATCACGATGGGCTCCTCATCCACTCCGATGTAATTTCCCAGGCTCTTGCTCATCTTTTCCACGCCGTCGATGCCTTCCAGAATGGGCATTAAAACTGCGGTTTGCCGTTCCTGACCATAGTCGTTCTGCAACGTTCTGCCCATCAGGATATTGAACCGCTGATCGGTTCCTCCCAGCTCGATGTCGGCATGGAGGGCGACAGAATCATATCCCTGCATCAGGGGATAGAAAAACTCGTGAATGCCAATACTTTCATGGGCTTCAAACCGGTTTTTGAAGTCTTCCCTCTCCAGCATTCTTGCAACAGTGTATTTTGCCGCCAGCTGCAGTACGTCCGAAAAGTTCAGCTTTTCCAGCCATTCGCTGTTAAAACGGATTTGGGTGCGCTCCCTGTCCAGGATTTTAAAGATCTGGTTCTGGTAGGTCTGCGCATTATGAAGAACCTCCTGTTCGCTGAGCGCTTTTCTGGTTTTGGATTTTCCGGTGGGATCTCCGATTCTTCCGGTGTAATCACCGATAATGATGACCGCCTGATGACCCAGATCCTGAAGCTGTTTGATTTTCCGCAGCACCACCGTATGGCCCAGATGAATGTCCGGGGCCGATGGATCCAGGCCCAGCTTAACAACCAGAGGCTTCCCGGTTTTGATACTGTTTTTCATTTTTTCCCGCAGCTCTTCCACGCTGATGATTTCATCGGCCCCTTTTGCGATGATCCGGATTTGTTCTTCAACAGATACCATAATTTTTTCTCCTTTCACCATTTCCTTCAACAGCAAAAACTCCCGTCCTCTGTAAGTATACAGAGGACGGGAGTATTATCCCGTGGTACCACCTCAGTTTATCGGCATGGCCGACCTTTGTCAAGGACGAAGCGCAAAGCTTTTATCCTCTAGCATGATAACGGATGCAGGATAACCGTCGCAGCCTAATCGGCCTGTCCGGCCTTTCGGTGTGAAGCTCCGGGATGTATTCGGAAGGAAGTTTTCCGCCCCTCTCACCAGCCGGGTGCTCTCTGTGGAACACTTGTCATTCCTACTTCTTCCCATCAACGCCATATCTGATTATTTTCACGCCGACTGATTAAGTCTGGCGTTTATCAAATTATAAGTCGGCTTACCCTTTTTGTCAAACTATATTTTATCAAATGCCCTAAGACCCCTGCCTCTATAGGCGGGGGATAAACCGATTTCTGCTTCAGTGGTGGGTACAATCCCCCACTGAAGGACATTTGATAAAATGCTCGCGGTGCGTTGCACACAAAAC
>JAEZBW010000685.1 GCA_023426765.1 Bacillota bacterium | reverse complement strand
GGTAATAGGACTCGAACCTACAACCTGCTGATTACAAGTCAGCTGCTCTACCAATTGAGCCATACCAGCATGTTTTTAAAATTTATTTTTGGCGACCTGGAAGGGGCTCGAACCCTCGACCTCCAGCGTGACAGGCTGGCATTCTAACCAACTGAACTACCAGGCCGCATTTATAAGTTTTATGGTGGGACCAACAGGGCTCGAACCTGTGACCCCCTGCTTGTAAGGCAGGTGCTCTCCCAGCTGAGCTATGCTCCCGGATAAAAGGAAAAAGTGGGATTGGCTACCCACCTTTACCCCTGCTGGTGACCCATGGGGGACTCGAACCCCCGTTACCGCCGTGAAAGGGCGGTGTCTTAACCGCTTGACCAATGGGCCCCGACATACAAGAAGTGGGACGTAAGACTAAAATCCCACCTCTCACTTCCTGTATTAAGTGGTAGCGGCGAGTGGGGTCGAACCACCGACACTGCGGGTATGAACCGCATGCTCTGGCCAACTGAGCTACGCCGCCATTTCTTGCGCCTTTAAGACGCTTTACTATTGTAGCATGGTCCTCAACATTTCGTCAAGATCATTCTAAAAAATGTTTTCTGGGGGATATTGGTGGGTTTTTGTTCACGAATAATACCAGAAAACCCCTCCGCGGGACTTATGGGATAAGCGCTTCGGTTCGCTTTACGGCAGCGTAGGCATCTCCTGCATAGGCGTCGGCTCCGATTTCTTTGGCATACCCTTCATCCACGGCTGCTCCGCCAATGAGGATCTTCACACCGAGCTTCTGATCCCGCGCCATTTCAACCACCCGGCGCATTTCAGTCATAGTCGTGGTCATCAATGCAGAAAGCCCGATCACATCGGCCTGAACCTCCCGTGCTTTTTCAAGGATTACTTCTGCGGGAACATCCTTGCCCAGATCAAAAACTTCAAACCCATAATTCCGAAGCATCAACCCGACGATGTTTTTCCCGATGTCGTGAATATCTCCCCTGACCGTTGCCAGAACCACACGCCCATTTGACACTCCGTCGCCGGTCATTGCCAACAACGGATTTAAAAGCTCCATCGCTGCCTTCATCGCTTCTGCACTTTGAATAAGCTGCGGAAGGAAATAGGCCTTCTTTTCATACAGTTCCCCAACCTTCGTGATTGCCGGAATGAGGTGTTCATCCAGAATTTTTCCCGGCGCTTCTCCGTTATCAAGCGCTGCCCGGATGCTCTTGGTAACTTCGCCGGCCAACCCCTCCAGAACGGCATTAAACAGCGGATCACCCTGCCTTTTTTCGTCCCTGGCCTTTGACTCACCGCCATAAGCCTGTATATAGCCGAGGCTGTTGTGATCCTTTCCTGTCAGGACATCGCAGGCCCGTTTCACATGCATCAGCGTTTCAGCACCTGGGTTCATGATGGCAGCCGACAGGCCGCCGGTCATTGCCATCGCAAGAAAAGCCGTATTGATCCAATTTCTTTCGGGAAGCCCGAAAGAGACATTCGATAATCCTAAAACCGTATTCGCTCCGAAGGTCTCATAGCTCCAGCGGAGCACTTTTAACGTTTCCATTGAAGCCGACTGGTTTGAAGCGATCGTCATCACCAAACCGTCCACAAGAAAATCCGAACGGGTATAGCCATATTTTTGGGCTTCCTGGAAAACTCTTTGGATGATTTGAATCCGAGCCTCCGCCAGTTCAGGAACTCCCGCATCTTCCACCGGCAGAAGCACAAAGGCTGCACCATATTTAGCGGCAACGGGAAGAACCTTCCGCAGCTTAGCCTCCTCTCCGGAAACCGAGTTGATCAGCGCACGGCCCGGATATATCCGCAAGGCCGACTCCAGCGCTTCAGGCGAGGATGAGTCCAGGCACAGCGGTGTCTGAACCAATGTAATCAGACTTGATACCATATCGGTAAGGGTTTTTGCTTCATCAATACCCGGCACTCCTGCATTGACATCCAGAACAGAAGCACCTTCGTCAACCTGCTCCATGGCATATTCGGTCACCAGATCCATGGAGCCGGCCGCCAGCTCTTCCCGGAGCCTTTTCTTGCCGGTAGGGTTAATCCTTTCCCCGATGACACATAACGGAAGAGCTTTATCGATGAAGACCGTCCTGCGGGAGGACGAGAGCATCAGCGGGCCATCTGCCGCTTCAATTCCCCGGCATTTACTCCCCTTTATGATGGAGGCAATTTTCCTGATAAACTCCGGAGAAGTTCCGCAGCAGCCTCCCAGCAGGTTAACTCCGGCTTCTGCGAAGCTTTGCACATATGCGGCAAATTCATTCGCATTCATATCAAACACGGTTTTTCCATTCACAAGATGCGGCAAACCGGCATTGGGCTTGGCTACCAGCGGAACTCTGGCATATGGCTTCAGATCCCGGATGATTTCAAGCATTTCCTTCGGGCCGGTGGAGCAATTGCAGCCCACGGCATCCGCCCCGAGGCTTTGAAGCGTCACCAGTGCAGTCAGCGGATCGGTTCCGTTGATCGTATGGCCTTTTTCAAAGGTCATTGTGACGATGACCGGCAGATCGCAGCTCTCTTTTACTGCCAGCAGAGCAGCGCGTGCTTCCTGGATATCCATCATCGTCTCAATTGCGAAAAGATCCACACCGCCTTCCAGCAAGCCTTTCACCTGATCCTTATATACATTTACGATTTCTTCAAAGGTATAATCGCCAAAAGGCTCCATCAACTGGCCGGTTGGGGCAATGTCCCCTGCAACCAGTGCCTTTCCCACCGCAGCCATTTTTGCCAGCTTTGCGACTTCACGGTTGATTTGCACCACATTGTCAATTCCGTATTCCTTCAGTTTCAGGCCGTTTCCGCCAAAGGTCGAGGTATACAGGATGTCGGAACCGCTATCAATATAATCCCGCTGGATTTTCATCAGGGCTTCGGGGTTTTCACAGACCCATTGTTCCGGACATACGCCTGAAGGCATCCCCATTTTTTGAAGCTCCGTCCCGGTTGCTCCATCCAACACCCGGATGCCCTCGAGCACCCAATCCCTGAATTGCTGCTTTGTCATTCCGAATCCCTCCGTATAATAAAGTATGTCAGCATTCTGTTTCCGGCACCTCAATGCCCATGATAGCAGTGACTGTTTTCTCGGGCACCAGAATATAGCTTGCTGTCAGCTCAACACCGTACTGCTGTAAATCCAATGCCTTCATCATGGTCTGTTGGTTCTCCAGCCCAAGGTCGCCATAGCCGGGGCTGAAGCGCATGGGTGTGAGGCTTTGGCCCTGCCTGGTTAATGGCCGCCGGATGAACGCCGCCAGCCAATCCAGCCCGGCATCGGTTATTTCTGAGGCAGCCGCATCATACACCAGTGCTTTTGTCATTTCACCGGCTTGCTGAAGCCTGCGAATCTCATCGGTGATCTTCGACCCCGAGGTTGCCGCCATCAGGATGACCGAGGTGGAATGTGCGAGAAGACGGGCGAGGGATCTGCCCGGAAACTCAATGCCTTCGGTCAGCTTCACCCCGGTATCATCCACTGCATGGATTGGAAGTATTCTATATAGCGCTGTTATGTCACACAAGCTTTGTACTTCACGAATCCATTTCTCTATCTGGCTTCTTCTGTCAGGCTCCAGCACTGTTTTTGTCTTCTCATAACCCAACCGGGTATAAATGAGGCTTTTTTGAAACGGTGCCTGCAGGCGCTGAAACACTTGTTTCTTTTCCATAAAATTCCCTCAACCCATTTTATCACAATACCTTATATTCTTTCAACTACATTTATTTTATATTTATTTTCCTTCTATAGGTTGTTTATCAAATGCCCTAAGACCCCTGCCTCTATAGGCGGGGGATAAACCGATTTCTGCTTCAGTGGTGGGTACAATCCCCCACTGAAGGACATTTGATAAAATGCTCGCGGTGCGTTGCACACAAAAC
>JAEZBW010000683.1 GCA_023426765.1 Bacillota bacterium | reverse complement strand
GATGTACCGTGTCTTTTTGTGTCCTTCGTCATCCCGATATTCCTCCTCACGCTGCAGATGCAGGTCGGAGAATTGGATGCGGATGCCTTTGTATGTACCTTCGATAAAATCACTGCCGCTGATTCTGTTCCAGTCGTCAATGAGGCTGGCGTCGCTTACCTCTTTCGAGTCGATGTGACCATTCGGTACATAGTTGGCCACCTCAAATACCTCGCGCAGTATCGGCAGTGTCACAGCGCTGCCCATCAGGTCCTTGAGCTTTGATGTCTTCTTATTCGCCATAAATAATAATATAAATGCCAACACTAACGCAATGAAGATAGACGCGAGCGAGCCACCCCACATCTCCTGGCTTCCAAAGGCTGCCATCCCGGCAAATCCTCCCACAAGCAACACAGGGGTACACAATTTTTTAACCCTGGTCCAGACTTTCAACGAACGAAGCTTCCTGCCCAGCTCATCATCCGGCAGCCCAACCACTGCCACTTGCTCTGTTGTTTCCATTAAGTCCCCTCCTTCACTAACTTTATTGTTTATGGTTTTTTACTCTGCCAGCATCTTCATAATTTCATCCACTGTCAGGCTTGCGCCATTAGACCAATAGATGTACTCCCCATCGGTTTTTGGACGGGAAAGTTTTTTGATTTCAGTAAACAACGGATCATCTTGCCTGACAGAAAGCTCTATAATAGCCATGCTGCCGTTCTCAAACTCTACTGCAATGCAGTCCGACTGCTCATCCAATGCTTCTACTCTTACTATTTTGGGAGCCATTTATATTCCCCTTACCATCTTTATTATCTCCGGGATGGACAGACGAGTGCCGTCCTCCCAATACACGCTGTCACCGTCCGTTTTTGGACGATTCAGCTCTCCTCTCTGATACAGCTTTACAAATGCCGGATCTTCCTGCTTTGATTTGATAGAAAGCAGCAGGATTTGTCCATTATCGAAATGAATGTCCAGTAATGTTCCAAAGCCCTCCACCTTTGGGTCGGCACAGGTTGCCACATATTTAATCTTCGCCATGCAAACCTCCTTGCAGATTCCTGTTTGGTTCTAATATCGCATTTTTAGCATAGCATGGTGATTTATGTTCAGGCTCAGGATTACATAATTGTAATCCTGACGGTTGAGTGGTACCATAAAAGAGTGGAAAGGAGTGGAAAAGTCTATGAGACAAGCACATATCCTGATGGTGGAGGACGAGCAGAAGGTATCAGGTATTAACAGAGAATATCTGGAGGGACAGGGTTATGCGGTCTCCGTAGCCGAAACACTGAATCAGGCACGATTTATGCTGGAGGAACACACACCGGATTTAATTCTTTTAGATGTGATGCTGCCCGACGGACTGGGCTTTGATTTCTGTGCAGAGCTTCGGCAGAAAACAAACATGCCCATCATCTTCCTGACGAGCATGGACGGGAATGAGAGCGTTGTAAAAGGGCTGATGCAGGGCGGTGACGATTATATCGCAAAGCCTTATGATCTTACCATATTAGGAGCACGGATTGCTGCCCAGCTTCGCCGAAAAGGAATTGAATTTGCAGGGCGCATTGAACTGCCTCCGCTTTCCATAGATGTATTGTCAGGCATCGTCGTTATGGAGGACAGGCAGATTTTCCTGCCCCCCAAGGAGCTTCAGCTTCTGTGCTGCCTCGCTCTGTCGGCAGGGCGGAGGGTCAGCGCCGAAGAGCTTTACCGCCGGACGTGGGGTACCGAGGAAGGAGACTGGAAAGGAATTGTACCGGTAAACATTTCAAGGCTGCGCAAGCACCTTGGGCTGGATGATGGCAGTGTTTTTGAAATTACCTGCAGCAAGCAGATGGAGTATGTTCTTCGAAAGGTACGTTTTACATAAGCAAGAGACTGTTATAACGCAGAGATGACGAATATACTCCCCACGTTACAAAGGCAACGAAAAAGTTACAGTCGTTCCCCTGTTCACAGCACTTTCCACCTGAATGGTGCCGCCATGCTCCTCCACAAGGTATTTGCAGATATACAGACCAAGTCCGGTTCCGGTTTCACCGCTCCCCGAATGATACCGTGTAAATAAATTGGAAAGCTCCTCAGCCGATATGCCTATCCCCGTGTCGGACACGGATATTTCAATAAATCTTTCGACTTCTTTAGCAGAAATGGTGATGGTACCCTGCTCCGTATGTTTGAGAGCATTGGTGATCAGATTGACCAGCACCTGAGTAATGCGTCCGGGGTCGGCATTTACCATCGGCAGATCAAGGCCTGCATTAATTTCCAATCGATTTCCACCCTTATTCAGGATCGGGAAATGGGTTTCCACGGCCTGATAAATCAGCTCATCAATGTGGCAGAGGCACTTTTTCAGCAGTATCCGTTTTTCTTCAATTCGGGTCACATCTAAAACCTGTCCTACCATCAAAGCCAGACGGTCGGCTTCGGAGGAAATGATACGGGACTTGTCCCGTATTACTGTATATTCCGCTCCGGCAAGCTGCGAGCCTATCATCTGCGCATGACCGGATATCACCGTCAGAGGTGTTTTCAACTCGTGAGAAACATTGCCCAAAAATTCTGTTTTCAGCCGGTTCAGGCTTTCCAGGGCTGTTTTTTCCATTTCCAGCTTCTGTTCCGCTTCTTTCACCTCTCCCAATACCCGGTTATTCATCTGGAACAGAGACACGGTCTGTGCCAGTACAAACACCAGCATGGCGGGCTCCGCAATGGGTATGTTGACCTGATCACCAAAAACATCGCTGTACATCACAATGTCTGAAAGGGCGGCTATGAAAAATACCGCTATCCCATAAATTGCGGCTCCCTGCTCCTTCGTCGGTCTTCGCATTTTCCAGAGCAATACCGATATTCCCGGAGCAATGCAAATGATCAGCAGGTACTGGTAATATTTTAATACCGATGTATAAAAGATGGAGTCAGCAAGCAGGCACAGACCATATGCACAGGAACCGATGAATGAAGTGTATTGAACAATCCGCAGGAACTTCCCGGATGTATATTGTGTAAGATATAAGGTTAGAAAAATGGTCAACAGCACCATGCTCAGGTATTCCAGCATGAAGGAAAGATTACCGGGTATGGGAAAATACGTCCAGGCCTGGCTTTGCAGGCATTCACGCAGTGCCATCACGATGCAGGCAAGGGCAAAATACAAGGTTGCCCATGTGCGTGAAAGCATCAGGAAAATGCCCAGCAGCAATACGGCTGCACACAAAAGCGCCCCCATGGTTGCTACTCCTTTTATCCGATTATAAAAGAACGGATCAGAGATTGCTTTGGTTTTGCTCAGGCTCAATTCTGCAAGGGATGCCCCACGCTTGGCATGGTAAAACTGTGCGCTGTGGAGGATAATGTCGATCTCACCGTTTACCCCAGCCGCATAGAAGGAGATGTTGTTTTCCCAAACCTCGGTGTTCTGTTTTGTGGTACCGGGCTGCCCGGTCTGCGCTGTGAACTCGCCGTTTACATAGACCCGCAAGGCATGCCGGCCTGAAAGAGTGAAGGTCAGGGCATATGCGGTATTATTTTCAGGAACTTCTATATTAAACCGCTGAGAAAGGTAATCCACCCGGGTTTCTTCAAAACGATCCGTACTTTCAGGTTTTGCTGTATCCAGGTTTTCGGGGGTTATATATGTATTGGGGTAGTAAACCGCACCGGGAGCCAGATGGATAACCGTATTCTCCAGGATGCTCATGCCGGTCAAATCGTAGATACCATTTTGCTCTGTAACGAAGATTCTTTTGGGTTCCTCCCCAATATAGCTGGTCAGGCTGCCCAGAACTGTTAGTGCTGCCGTTGTGGCAAGAGCCGCCAATATGATAAACAGCAGTTTATGATGATAAATTAATTTATTAATACTCAGTATCCCCTTTTTTAGATATATTCTGGTTTTATGAACTTATTGGTTTATCAAATGCCCTAAGACCCCTGCCTCTATAGGCGGGGGATAAACCGATTTCTGCTTCAGTGGTGGGTACAATCCCCCACTGAAGGACATTTGATAAAATGCTCGCGGCGCGTTGCACACAAAAC
>JAEZBW010000681.1 GCA_023426765.1 Bacillota bacterium | reverse complement strand
GGGATGGCCTATCTGCTGAAAAAGACACAGGTCTCCCTGACACAAAAAATGTATATTGAAAGGATTACGCAGGCCTCCACCAACATGCTGAACATCATTAACGATATTCTGGATTTTTCAAAAATTGAAGCCGGTAAAGTGGAGCTGGAGAATATCTCCTTCAGTATGGATCAGGTGATTCAGGAGGTTGTGAATATCGTATCCTATAAAATTGAGGAGCAGAAGATCGGGTTCAAGCTGTCAAAGGATCCGCTGCTGCCCAATTGGTTTTTCGGCGACCCCAAGCGAATTGCGCAAATCCTCCTCAACCTGTTGAATAATGCCGCAAAATTCACGAATAAGGGCGAGGTTTCACTGGATATACGGCTTGCGGCCAAGGAAAATGAAAAATATCATCTGTCTTTTTCGGTAAAGGATACGGGCATCGGCATGACGAAGGACCAGGCGGACAAGCTGTTTATGCCCTTCACGCAGGTTGATACCAGTATAAACCGGCGCTTCGGAGGCTCGGGTCTGGGTTTGTCCATCGTGAAGAACCTTGTGGACCTGATGGGAGGGCAAATACAGGTTTTCAGCACCCCAGGCGAGGGATCGACATTTATCTTTCATTTATCCCTGATCATTGATAAGGAAGCCGAAGAAGCGTCTGCAAGAAACTTTTCGGCGAATCACTTCAGAGATGTGAAAACCTTGATCCTGGAAAAGTCGGGGGCAAGCATGAACCTGATAGAAAGCTATTTGCGTACGCTGGGTATGCAATGTGAGCTGACCACGTCATCGAACAGTGCGATGAACATGCTTGAAGCTGCAGATGGTAAGTTTGCGAAGCCCTTTGATTTGTTGATTATTGATTATGAAACACCCTCGGAAGGGGGGGATCAGTTCCTGGAGTCGGTCCGCAGCAACCGCAAAATTTTCAGAGTTCCCAAAATCATCATGCTGTTGCCCATGCTGCGCGAGGACCTGTTTGACAGGCTGGATGAATATGGGGTGGATATCGGTATTGGGAAACCCATCATCGCATCCATCCTTCTGAACGGCATTCTGGATATATTCAATCTGAAGGCAGTGTCTGCAATAAGAGCATCCGAAAGTGACGACACTAGTACGGGAAAGCCAGGTCTGCAGCATACAGTATTGGTCGTCGATGATAACAAGACGAATCAGTTGATCGCAAAATCCCTGCTGCAGCAAGCGGGTGCGGAAACTATTACAGCGGATGACGGCAAAGCCGCAATTGAGCTTTTTAGCATCCACCAAAGCGAAATCGATTTGATTCTGATGGATCTGCACATGCCCGTAATGAACGGCTATGAAGCATCGCAGGAGATACGAAAGCATTCGCAGGTTCCCATTGTCGCAATGACTGCGGATGTCATTACCGGCGTCCGGGAAAAATGCGAACAGAGCGGGATTCACCATTACATCAGCAAACCTTTTGACCCGGATCGGTTCATTCAGACCATTCAGGATTTCCTGAAAGACATCCCTGTCCGGGAGACAGCGATTCTCGATCAGACTGCCGGCCTTAGGAACATGGGCGGTGTTGTGGAGGTATACCAACAGGTTCTCCGGCAATATTATGATGAAAACAAGGAAACCTTGAACAGGATTTCCCTCGCAGTGAATCAAAAAAGTTATGCCGAAGCCGCTCAGATCGTTCATAAAATAAAAAGCAGTTCGGGCAGCATTGGGGCCAAAGCGCTGTATGAGATTTCAAACAGACTTCAAAAAGCGCTGGAAAACGAACACGAAGAAGAAGTAACGCTTCTGATGAAGGGTTTTTCTGCTATGTTTCAGAGATTATTGCAGGAAATGGAAACCATACTAAATTCATCAGCCGATGCCGTACAGTGAGTGCAAGGAGGAATAGCAATGAGCGCGAAAATCTTAGTAGTTGATGATTCTGCGACAGACAGGCTCATCATTCAAAGCATGCTTGGCGATTACAGTGTTCTGACCGCTTGTGACGGATTGGAGGCCATGCAGCAGATTGAAGCACATGACGATATCGACATTGTCATTCTGGATCTGAACATGCCCAACATGGATGGGTTCCAGGTTCTTCAGACACTCAAGGCCGACGAACGGTACAATAAACTGAGGGTGATCATATTAACCAATTATGAAGAACTGGATAAGGAAATAAAGGGGTTGAAGCTCGGTGCAATTGACTTCATTCGAAAGCCTGTTCACATGGAGTCGCTGAAGGTCAGAATCGGTATCCATGTTGAACTGCTGCGCATCCAGCAATACGTTGAACTTAAGCTATATGAAAACACTTTAAAGTTTGATACGATTTTTCAACAGGCGCCCATTGGAATAGCGATCTCACACAATCGCGATCCGATGAGTAACAAGATGAATGGCATCATGACATCGAATACAACCTTCGAGAAGATCACCGGCAGAACCACTGATGAGCTGATGAGGCTGGGATGGGCTCAAATCACCCATCCGGAGGATATCGAAAAGGATTTGGAAAACTTCAGGAAGCTTCAGGCGGGAGAGATTAACAGCTATTCAATGGAAAAACGCTTTATCCGGCCGGAGGGTTCAGTTGTATGGGTGCATATGGTGGTTGCTCCGCTGAAGTTTATCAACGATCAGCAAGGCAGACATATCTGCCTGATTCAGGACATCACAAAACGTAAAGAAACCGAAAAAGCATTGGCCGAAAGCGAACGCAGCAAGTCCGTCCTTTTGTCAAACCTTCCCGGTCTGGCTTACCGATGCAAATATGACCATGAGTGGACCATGCAATATGTTTCCGCAGGCTGCATGGAATTGACCGGATATGCCCCGGAAAGCCTTATTAACAACCGGGATATCTCTTTTAATGATCTGATCGCCCCGGAGTACCGGAATGGGCTGTGGAATCGTTGGGAAAAACTGCTGGCTGAAAAAATGACCTTAAGAACCGAATATGAAATTATATCCTCAAAAGGGGATCGCAAATGGGTTCTGGAGCTGGGACAGGGGATTTATAACGAACAGGGTGATGTGGAGGCTCTTGAGGGAATTGTTCTGGATATCACCGATCGAAAAGGCATGGAGAATCAGTTGAAGTATAACAGTGATCACGACACCTGGACCGGGCTGTATAATCACAGGTATTTTGAAAATGTCCTCATGGAAGACATCAAGCGGGGAAATATGAAGAGCAGAGCGCTTGTGGCCATCAATCTGAGTACGGTGAATTTGCTGAACCACACCCATGGGTTTCATTACAGCCAGGAACTCATCAAAAAAGCATCGGATACACTGAAATCGTACTGTACCGAAAACAAAGCGCTGTATCATACTTATGAAAATCGTTTCGTTTTCTATGTGAAGGCTTATCAGGAAAGAGAGGAATTGCTGGACTTTTGCCGGAGCATCGCCAAAAATCTGGAGTCCCTGCTTACCATCGAGAGAATTGGGGGAGGCATCGGAGTTGTAGAGCTGAACAACGAGATTCAGGATGTTCAGCAGCTTTTGAAGAACCTGATCATCATATCGGAAGAAGCAACCAAAATATCCAACAATGACATCGGCATTTGTTTTTTCAGTGAAGAGATACAAACGCAAATCACCCGGAAGGAAGCGATCACCCGCGAACTTACTCAAATTGCAAATGGAGAAAAGGTCAGCCGCCTGTTTCTGCAATACCAGCCGATCGTTGATCTTCGATCCAATCAGATAAGCGGTTTCGAAGCTTTGGTCCGATTAAACAGTGAAAGCTTCGGTCGGGTGCCGCCCCTGGACTTTATTCCGATTGCCGAGAAAACCAAGCTGATCATTCCATTGGGGTATCATATCATTTTTCAGGCATTGCAATTCCTGAAAAGGTTAAATGAATACGGGTATGCTGATGTGGCCATATCGATCAATATTTCCGCCATTCAGCTGCTGAAAAACGATTTTGTTCCGAGTTTTTGCAAAATCATGGAGGAAATGAAGGTGGATCCTGAGTCCATTGTCCTTGAGCTGACCGAATCGATATTTGCCTCGAACTATCAGGAAATAAATCAAATCCTTGGGGAACTGAAGGAAAGCGGGATTAGAATTGCCATCGACGATTTTGGTACCGGGTACTCCTCTTTGGCACGGGAGAGGGAACTGAACGTAAACTGCATGAAAATTGATAAGGCATTTATCGACAAGCTGATTGAGCTTGACTGGGAAAAGACAATCACAGGAGATATCATCTCCATGGGGCACAAGCTGGGGCATTGCATCGTAGCCGAAGGGGTGGAATATGATCAGCAGAGAGAGTATTTACAGGCCCACGGATGTGACAAAATACAGGGATACCTGATCAGCAGACCGCTGGATGAAAACGCTGCAATAGAGTTTCTGGCAAAATATCCGCAGGGATAAATGAGCTGTTTAAAACAGGGCTGATTAAACAAAAACCCCGTTTACCGGAAATGGTTAACGGGGTTTTCTGATCAACTCATGGCTCTGCGGTAGCTGGATATATAGGTGATTCCGGTATTCCGGACCATATTATCGGCCTTCAGAACGCATTGACTGAGGGTATCGATGGCTTTTTGCAGGTCGCAGCTGTCCTCAAGAAACAATTGTATTTCATTCTCCTCCATCACTAAATCGCTTTTTTTACAGAGATAGTAGGGTGAGTTGTACCAAACAAAACGAAGTCCTTCCTGCCATTGTTTCCCGGGAATTCCTTTCAGTTCAGCCCTTATTCTGTAGCAGGCTTCGTCCGGACGGTCATTCGGGGTTACTGATATTGATATGTGATCCAGCCGCATAATTTTCCTCCCCAAAAACATGATTCCGTTGTTTATGAATGATTTTGTTTTATCAAATGTCCTAAGACCCCTGCCTCCATAGGCGGGGGATAAACCGATTTCTGCTTCAGTGGTGGGTACAATCCCCCACTGAAGGACATTTGATAAAATGCTCGCGGCGCGTTGCACACAAAAC
>JAEZBW010000593.1 GCA_023426765.1 Bacillota bacterium | reverse complement strand
GTATTACTTTAACGATAAGGAAATGGAGGATATCATACAGGATACACTTGATGCCCTGGAATATGCGATGGGACCTGCCGATTCCAAGTGGGGAGGTCTGCGTGCACGTATGGGACATCCGGATCCTTTTTCCATTAAATATCTGGAGATAGGCAACGAGAACAGCGGCCCCGAATATGAGAGCCGGTATGAGCTGATTCGCGAAGCCATCCTTAACGATTATCCTGATATGCTCATCATCTCCAATGACCGCAGTGAGAGGACGAAGTGCGATATTGTTGATGATCATTATTACAACATGCCAGAGTTCTACGCCGAGAAGGTCGGCATATATGATGATTATGACCGTTCAAAGCCTGATGTTTTTGTCGGGGAGTTTGCTGTTAATCAGACATATGAGGGACAGCTTCGAGCAGCTGTCGCAGAGGCCATGTTCATGGTTGGGTTCGAGCGCAATCAGGATAAAGTGAAGCTGTGCTCATATGCGCCCCTCTTTGAGCATGTACATTTTTACTCGTGGTACCCAAATCTTCTGATCTATGACAATTACAGAAGCTATGGCATTCCGAGCTTCTATGTGTTTAAGCTGTTCGGTAAGAACCGGGGGGAGAAGGTCATTGCTTCCGATGAGGAGACTGGGAAGATTTATCGTGAACTTCACGGACTTCCGATGATTACCGGTGATTTCGGAGTAAAATATCGAAATGCAAGGCTAAATGGAATCGAAGCAGAACCATATAAGAATATCTTCGGTAAGGTTATTGATGCGGATGACTGCAAAATGGTGGTCGTAGATGATGACAATGAGATGTCACGCAAAGAACCTCCATTTAAGGTATATTCGGCAGTAGCCCTCGGAACCGATACTGATGTTGACAAGAGAGAGTATGATTTTGAAGTGGAACTCTATCTGGAGAAAGGGCAGGAAACCGGCGTGGGATTGCTTTGCGCACCCAAGCCATTCAGCTTCTATGACCGTATGAACCCGAACCCAAGGGATCCGTGGATGCTATTTAACCTTGAGCCGTTAAGGTGGATATTCAGGGATGGTCAGGCTGCGCTTATGCGAGGTCCCTTCAGGCTTGAGCCTGTTGCTGAGCCGGTCAATGTGAACGTGCGGTATGGAGAATTTAATAAGGTTCATTATGTGTTGCGGGATACCGAGGTTGATTTATATCTGAACGATGATCTGATACAGACAGTTGAACTCCCGAATTATCCTTCCATGTGCTCTGTGTGCACGGATTCCGATGAAGAGATTATTGTAAAGATTGTCAATTTCTCTGAAAATGAAGATGACGTTCAAATTACCCTGGACTGTGACGTGGAATCAGAATACAGGGTGGAATATCTTACAGGTGAAGCTGATGCAGAGAACACTCTCGCGGATCCGGAGCATATACGTGACAGACAGGAAATCAGAATGGGCGCAGGCAGAGAGTTTGTATTTAATGCGGCACCATTGTCTGTGAATGTACTGATCTTAAAGAAATGTTAAGGGGACAGCAGACTGTGTGATTAGATATATCCAAACTTAAAGGAGCAGTCAGGTTCCATCCTGTTACAAGCGAAGATAGCCGGTATTCATGGCACAAAGGAATGGGGCGTTAGTATGACACCACGGGAAAGGGTTTTAACAGAATTCAGGGTAATCCGGTCGACAGGGTACCAAATTTGAACATCATCATGCTTTTTGCGGCAAAATACATTGATGTACCCTCCGATAAGTACGTCACAGATTTCAGATATCTTGTAGAAGGGAATATCAGGTGCTGTGAACAATACGGAATCGATATGCTCAGTGCCATTTCCGACCCCATGAGAGAGGCAGCTGCTTTTGGAGCTGACATTAAAATTCCCATTGATGGAGTGCACCACAATGAACAAAAGCGAAGCTGTCATTCTGAACGCAGTGAAGAATCTAAGTGATAAAATCCTTCGCTACGCTCAGAAAAAAATTTGTTCCCCTGAAACGGCGCTATCAGCTTTTTTCCGGGGATCCGTATTCACATGGCCTATTTCCGGGGTTTGCATGATTCATCTCTTTTTGTTATGATAGATAAGGAAACATTTTAACGCACTTATTGGTACGTTCTACCCAGTTAGGGTTATCTGACTTAATGAAAAGCATTCACAAGTCTGAAGGTTTTGTTGCGTTCATATGTGCAACAGCTTGTTAAGCATTATCGGTCATTCACCTGTAAAGGCCCGTTTCACTGGCGAAACCGGGTAAACAATACAATACCGTGATGCCAATTTCAATATACCGGTTAGAAAACTTTAATACCCGGTTTTTGGCATTCTCGTTGAAATATTAGCTTTCGATACAGATGTATCCGGAGAGTACTTGCCGGATAACATCCGGCATTCGTCCCAACTTACCCATAGCTTTCGTTATCAAGCCTTGTGCTTTGAATATTACTATACAGAAAGTGAGGTTGAAAGATGAGTTATTCCCAGAACATAGTCCCGAACGATCGTTTCGAGCAGCTTAAAAGCGAGATAACCGACTACGAGGAAGCAAAAGCCAAAATCATGACGGGCGTTGAGGACTATGAAAGAATCAGGTTTCAAAAGAAAAAAATTCTGCACTATCTGAATGCAACCGAACAGGATTATCAGGATTATCGCTGGCAGATGAATAACCGATTTACAGATTCAAAAGGGCTGGCCGAGCTGATTGGACTGCAGGAACAGGAAGTGGCCCATATCAATGAGGTGGCGGCTATTTACCGGTTCGCCATTTCCCCGTACTACCTGTCGGTGATAGAGCCGGGAAACCCGGATTGCCCCATTAAAAAACAATCCATACCGGCCCATATCGAATTGAATGACATCGGCGAACTGGACCCGATGAATGAAAAAGGGCATGCCATTCACGAGGTCATTACACGCCGCTATCCCGACAGGCTGATCATCAAGGTTACAAACGTATGCGGCATGTTCTGCCGGTTCTGTCAGCGCAGGCGATTAATAGGTGAAAACGATGCAGTTGTTCCGCGCCAGAAAATCCAAAGGGCTATTGAATACATTCGTGAGAACAACGAGATCAGGGATGTCTTAATCACCGGCGGTGACGCCTTCATGATATCCGATGAAATGCTGGACTGGATGCTTTCAGAGCTTCGCCGTATTCCGCACGTTGAAATGATCCGGCTTGGAACCCGAACACCGGTTACATTACCCCAAAGAGTAACACCCAATCTTGTAAACATTTTAAAGAAGCACCATCCCATATATGTCAATACGCATTTCAATCACCCCAGGGAGATCACCCCGGAGGCAAAACAGGCCTGTGAGATGATGGCCGATGCCGGCATTCCGCTGGGGAACCAAATGGTGCTGCTGAACGGTGTGAACAATGATAAATTTGTTGTCAGAAAGCTGAATCAAAAGCTGCTGACGATACGGGTGAAGCCATACTACATTTTCCACCCGAAAACCGTGAAGGGAACCAGTCATTTCTGGGTGAAAATAGAGGACGGCCTGGAGATTATGGAAAGCCTCAGGGGCAGAACCTCCGGTCTGGCTATTCCCACCTACATCATCAACGGGCCAAAGGGGATGGGGAAAACCCCAATCCTGCCAAACTATCTGATGTATTTGGGAAAAGAAATGGCAGCTTTCCGGAACTGGCAGGGCGAATACTTCGAAGTGAAGAATTATGAAATGGGGTTAAGCAATAATCCATAGAATGTTCACTTCCCCATGGCCTGCAGGCATTGCAATTCTCACTCTGCAATGCTTGCAGCCTGCCTGCGTTGTGTTATAATAGGTAGGAACAGGCATTACTGCGCAAACCATTATAACAGGAGATGAAACCATGGAAAGAATAGAAATCAGACATCTTTTCAAAAACACATCGGAATATACAGGCGATCAGCAGGTTGTTTGCGGTTGGGTCCGCACCCTGCGCGTGTCAAAATCCTTTGGCTTTATCGAGCTGAACGACGGCTCGTGCTTTCAAAACCTTCAGGTGGTCTTCGAGGACACCCTGTCCAATTTTGATGAGATTTCCCGGCTGAATGTGGGAAGCAGCCTGCAAATTAAGGGAACGGTCGTTTTAACCCCGGAGGCAAAACAGCCCTTCGAGATCAAAGCATCGTCCATCGAGATTGAGGGAACCTCCACACCGGACTTCCCGCTGCAGAAAAAAAGACATACCTTTGAATATTTAAGGACCATCGCCCACCTGCGGCCCAGAACCAATACCTTTTCGGCAGTATTCAGGGTGAGGTCATTGCTCGCTCATGCCATCCACAAGTTCTTCCAGGAAAACGGCTTTGTTTATGTGCATACGCCAATCATCACCGGCAGTGATTGCGAAGGCGCCGGCGAAATGTTCCGCGTTACCACCCTTGACCTGAACAACCTGCCCAAAACCGAAAACGGGGCGATTGATTTTTCAAAGGACTTTTTCAACAAGGGAACAAACCTGACGGTAAGCGGCCAGCTGGCTGGTGAAACCTATGCCATGGCATTTGGGAAAATATATACCTTCGGGCCCACCTTCCGCGCTGAAAACAGCAATACGGCACGTCACGCCGCCGAATTCTGGATGATTGAGCCTGAAATAGCTTTTGCCGATCTGAACGATGATATGAAGATGGCTGAAGACATGTTGAAATATGTCATCGACGATGTGATGCAGAACGCTGAAGCCGATATGAACTTTTTCAATCAGTTTGTCGACAAGGAACTGTTCGACAGGCTGAACCACGTTAAGAATTCAAGCTTTGAACATATCACCTATACCGAGGCGGTCAAATACCTTGAAAAGGTATCTCATGAGTTCCAGTATCCTGTGTACTGGGGCTGTGATCTGCAGACCGAGCATGAGCGGTATCTGACTGAGAAATACTTTAAGAAGCCGGTATTTGTCACCGATTACCCGAAGGAGATCAAAGCTTTCTACATGCGTCTGAATGATGATGAAAAGACTGTCGCAGCGATGGATTTGCTGGTGCCGGGTGTGGGTGAGATCATTGGCGGAAGCCAGCGTGAGGAACGCTATGATGTGCTGCTGAAGAAAATTCAGGATATGGGGCTTTCCGTTGACGATTACTGGTGGTACCTGGAGCTGCGCAAATATGGCGGTACAAAGCATGCGGGCTTTGGCCTTGGCTTTGAAAGAGCATTGATGTATATCACGGGAATGCAGAATATCCGTGACGTCATTCCTTATCCGCGCACGGTAAACCATGCCGAGTTTTAAGGTCAAAACAATGGCTGTATTTTTCGAATAGAGTTAATAACTCCCAAGACATTACTGGCTCCTGTTCACTTGAACGGGAGCTTTTCTTTATTAATCACAGAACTGTGCCACGATAAAAGAAAGCGAAGCTATCATTTTTATACATGAGCAATCATAAGTGAAGCGAAGCTGTCATTGCTATGAAAGTGTTACCATAAGCACAGTTCCTGTCATCCTCAGCGCAGCTGTCATCCTGAGCGTAGCGAAGGATCTCATCCGGAGTAGATCCTTCGCTATGCTCAGGATGACATTCGCTGCACTTAAAGTAGTAGCAAAATATACTACTTTTCTATTGCTTTGTAAAAAGTCCCCTGATATAATGGATTTGATAAGCGATTACATTGGAAGAAGGGTGATCGGATGAAATTCACGAAAATG
>JAEZBW010000511.1 GCA_023426765.1 Bacillota bacterium | reverse complement strand
GGCGTAGATGCCGCAGGGCAAAACAATGGCGGTGTCTTTCACGGGAAGGCCAACCTCCCCGGCGGTTATCGTACCCTTCGCCTTTTTCCGGATGGTCATTTCCATCATATTGGCGGGCACATAAGGAGAAAAGCCTGTGGTGTAGGAGTTTACCAGAACAAAAAGCGGTTTGTCGGAAAGCAGCGGGGTACAGCTGGACAACAGCCGGAACAGTTCGTCTTCAATCTTCCAAAGCTCGCCCTTTGGGCCCCGGCCATACGATGGCGGATCCATGATGATCGCGTCATAGGTCTTTTCCCTGCGGGCTTCCCGCTCGATAAACTTCATACAATCATCCACAATATACCGGATGGGTTTTTCAGAAAGCCCCGAAAGGGCTGCATTCTCACGGCACCATGAAACAATGCCTTTTGACGCATCCACATGACACACCTGTGCGCCGGCAGACGCGCAGGCAATCGTTGCTCCGCCCGTGTACCCAAAAAGGTTCAGTACCCGAATTTCCCTGCCCGAACGACTGATTTTGTCCATCATCCAGTCCCAGTTCACAGCCTGCTCCGGAAAGATCCCTGTATGCTTGAAGCCCGTGGGTTCCACCTTGAATTTCAGGTTTTTATACCCGATCACCCAGGACTCCGGAAGCTTTTTCTGCTTTTCCCATTCCCCGCCTCCGCGGGTGCTGCGGTGATATCTGGCATGTACGTTTTCACGCACTGCTTCGGTTTTCTGCCAGGGCCAGATGACTTGCGGATCCGGGCGGCGCAGGATATAGGTTCCCCACTGCTCCACCTTTTCTCCCTCACCGGTATCTAAAATGGTATAATCTTTCCAATCCTTTGCAACCTGCATAATTCCCTCCGGGATATAATGTAACATAACAGGCATAAGCTCCGGGCATTCCGGAACATGTGCCGCCGCCTGTGTAGAAACGCATGGAAGTGCTGTTTCGGACATCAGGCTAAAAAAAGTATATCAGAACACTGCCCGGAAGGAAAGGCTTTCAGGAATGTAGTTGAAAAAGGAGCTGGTTTTACAGCTCCTGACCGGAATGAAGATCGTAGTATGATTCCGGGATATCTTGCAGATATTCCGGCAATTCACCTGCAGAGTAAATGAAAAGGCGGTGCAGTGCACGGGTGCACACGGTATAAAACAGGTTTGTCTCCTCAATCCCTCTGTAGGGCTGGGCCAGGTTCAAAATATAGGCCACATCGAATTCCAGCCCTTTTGCCAGATACGATGGAAGGATGGTTACACCCTTAGGGAAGCCGGAGTCCGGTTTTGATACGAGGTGGCATGGAACAAGCCGATGCAGGTATTGGAATACTTCCTCTGCCTCGGCACGGGTTCTGCAAATGACTGCAGCCGATTTATACCCGTTGTCAAGCATCTCCCGGATGCTTTCGGCCAGGAGCGCCACGCAATTCTCCATGCCGGTTGTTATACGAACATAGGGTTTGGTTCCTCTTCGGTTGACCGTTACAATTTCATCGCTCAATCCCAGGATGGATCGGCAGAATTCGGTGATCTCGCGGGTGGATCGGTAACTTTTGCCCAATCGGATATGTGCGGTGTCCTGCCCCTGAAAGATTTCCTTCAGAGCATCAATATTTCCAATATTAGCACAGGGGTTTATGCTCTGGTTCAAATCCCCCACAACCGTAAAGCTGCTGGAAGGGAAAAGCTGCCGGATGATTTCCATCTGCAGCGGGGTGTAATCCTGTACTTCATCGATAATCACCTGACGGATGGATTCCTTTCTGGGAATACCATACAGCGCCCCCTTCAGGTATAGCATCGGCGCCAGATCCTCATACAGGACAACATTCTGTTCAAGCCTTTTCAACGTCATGGCGGCAGTACTCATCAGTGCAGTCCCGGCGACTCCCCGTGACAGGTTTTCTTCCCTGTATAAACCGGTGTAATACTCCTTCACGGTTGCTTTTCCGATGGTTCGAGCCCTCTTCCTGTATGGCTGGAACTGTTTCAAAACCATCCGGACAGCCTGGCTTCTTCTGTCCTTCGGTTTTGTGTCCATCCAACGCGGATCCTTGCTCATCTGTTCGTCAAGCTCCTGGATTTTTATGATTTCCCTTTGCTTGATCAGATACAGCACTCTGTTTTTGATTTTCTTCAGGCGTAAAACCATGGGCAGATAGGTATATTCACTGTCGAACAGCGCTCGCTGCTCTTCCTTTGAGACAATCGGAACCCCTTCATGGTCAAAGTCTTCAAAATCCCATGGGTTTTGAACCAGCCATTCGATATACTTCTTCAATACGGTCAGGAAGTCCACGGAGGATTTGTAACGGATGGCTTCAAAGGAGTCGGCAAAGGGTTCCTGATCCGTGGCAGACCCTAAGCTGCTGTTAAGTACAGCACTTTGGCTGTTCACTTCTGCAACTTGATTTGGCCGCAGACTTTGCCTGCTGTTCTCCCAAGCATCCTGGGCTGATCTCAAGCTTTGCCTGCTGCTCGCCCACGCATCCTGGCTGCTTGCCCCTGCATCTCTGGCTGCAAGAATGAATTCCATCTGCTGGTTCATATCTTGCAGTTTCATACGGGTGCTTAAAAAGCTTTTCGCGTATTCCATAAACGTCGTCTGTCGTACATTTTCTTCCCCGAGTTCGGGCAGAACTTCAGAAATATAGTCGTTGAACATTTCATTCGGTGAAAAGATCACCACATTGGCATTGGTGATGCTGTTGCGATAGCGGTAGAGCAAAAATGCAATCCTGTGCAGCGCAATCGAGGTTTTTCCGCTTCCGGCAGGCCCTTCAACGATCAGCAGCTTATGGCCTTCGTCGCGTATGGCAAGGTTTTGCTCCCGCTGGATGCTGGTGACGATGGTTTTCATTTTTTCATCCTTACTTTGCCCCAGCAGCTCCTGCAGGATTTCATCATCAATCTTTACCGCAGAGTCAAACATGACATCGATCCGGCCATTTCGGATCCGAAACTGTCTTTTCAGCGTCAGCTCTCCCGTTATAGTTCCGGCCGGAGATTCATATTGGGCTGTACCTGTATCATAGTCATAAAACATGCCTGAAATGGGAGCCCTCCAGTCATATACCAGAATCTCAAGGCTTTCCTCATTCTGAACCATCGTCAGCCCGATATAGATTTCTTCTGAAGTATCCTCACCTTTTTCAAGGAAGTCAATGCGGGCGAAATAAGGGTTTGTGGCCATTCTTTCAAGGCGGAGCAGTTTTTTTGCCGTCCCCTGGTATGAACTCTTGATATTGCGCATTTCATCCAGGTAAAACTTCGCCTGAATATATTGCTCCGGATCCCAAACGTTATTCGGTGAGGCTTCCACCTCTTCCCACATGTTCTTCAGCGTTGCCCGCATGTTTTTAGCGAAGGACTCCTTGTCGTTCTGCTTTTCCTTCAGCTGCCTGTCTATCTCTTCCAATGTCCTTTTCAGCCTGTTTTCTTCATAAATTCTTTTCTGCTCCGGCATCGGGAAACCTCCAACCATAATTTTATTATATATACCTTTCCGAACGGTCTCTGGTGCGGAATTCAAGTATAAACCCCGGCAGTGGTTTTTTCAAATTGCAAACAGGCTGAAACGAACCTCCCAAAAGGGAATTTTATGACTTGATCGGTTTTTCGGATTGAAATGAAGTCTTTCTGCGATTTTCATAGGGATGTGTTGCTTGAAATTTTTAGTAGAATATGTTATGCTATAGATAGTGAAAAAGTTTTAAGCATGCCTGCAGGAAATGCCAGGCATGCTTTATTATTATCCGCAGAAAAGGCTTAAAACTACCTGAAAGAGAATGGGGATGAAAATGGCCGGAAGCATGTTTCCAATCTTGATTTTGGTGATTCCCATCAGGTTCAGGCCGATGGCCAGAATCAACACTCCGCCGATAACAGAGGTCTGACTGACCACGACATCGGTAAG
>JAEZBW010000489.1 GCA_023426765.1 Bacillota bacterium | reverse complement strand
GGTTGTGG
The DNA here is from genome assembly GCA_023426765.1 of Bacillota bacterium. Classification (GTDB taxonomy): domain Bacteria; phylum Bacillota; class Clostridia; order DSM-8532; family DSM-8532; genus JAAYJG01. The sequence goes on along the minus strand of JAEZBW010000489.1, from coordinate 11,346 downwards.
ATTCGATCTCTGCTGGGCGCGCCAACAAAACCCGTTAATCGTAAGGTTAGCGGGTTTTGAATTTTCGAGGTTATATTGATTTTAACAGGTAACATATTCAAACAAAAATTATGCAAAGGTTCATATTCGTCTCGTTATAATGCTTGATTTAAGCCCTAACCTATGATATAAATATATCATTACACTTTAGCATAGTAACGTGGCATTACGATGAATCGTTTTGACCGTACAGAGAAAAGGGGGAACTCATTATGAAAAAGAACTTTAAAATCCTGTCCCTGCTGCTTGTATCGATCATGCTGACAGCACTGCTGGCAGGCTGTGGAACAAGTGCAACAAGCGCCGATTCCGATTACGGGTACATAAAAAACAAGGGAACGATGATCATTGGAATTACCATGTACCCGCCGATGAACTTCATGGATAAGGACAGCAAGCTGACCGGTTTCGATACTGAGTTTGCCGAAGCAGTCTGCAAGAAGCTCGGCATCAAGGCTGAATTCGTAGAAATCAACTGGGATTCCAAGGAAGTTGAACTCAATTCCAAAAACATCGACTGCATCTGGAACGGCATGTGCATTACCGAAGAACGCAAAAAGAACATGAGCATTTCCGATCCATACATGAACAACGAGCAGGCCATTGTTATGAAAGCCAGCCGTGAAAAAGAAATTCTGGCCAATGTGGATGGGCTTATGCTTACCGCCGAAGCCGGCTCAACCGGAGAAGGTAAGGTTGATGGCTCTATCGCTGATGATGGGACAGAAAAAATATCTGCCAAGACATTCTTCGCAAATTGTAAATATGCGCCCTCCGATTCTATGGCGAAAGCCCTGATGGAAGTCAAGTCCGGAACTGCCGATATGGCTATTGTAGATGCCACTCTTGCTTTTTACAACGTAGGCCCGGGCACCGACTTTGAAGATCTTGTAGCCAACACCGACAATAACTTCGGCTCCCAGCAGTTTGGCATTGCTTTCCGAAAAGGCAGTGATATGACTGCAAAAGTGAATGAAGCCATAAAGGCGCTTTTAAAGGATGGGACATTAGCCTCCATCGCTTCCAATTACGGTCTGGAAGATGCGCTTGTTAAATAAGTAAACTGACTTATAAGAAGTCTCCATCGGGGCCTTCGGGATTCCTTTGGAGATTTCTTTGTTTTTCCGGGAGGGAACGGTATGAATACTATCATCACATCCCTGCTTGAGGGATTCTGGCTGAATACCCTGCTGTTCATCCTGACGCTTTTAATGGCAGTGCCGCTGGGTTTGGTCATCACCTTTGGTTCCATGTCAAAATTCAAGCCCCTGAAATGGCTCGTCAAAACCTTTGTATGGGTCATCCGGGGCACTCCGCTGATGCTGCAGCTTTTCGTCGTGTTATATGCTCCGGGGCTTTTATTTGATACACCGATGAAGTCCAGGATGACAGCTGCGCTGATCGCATTCGTTATCAACTACGCCGCCTATCTCTCTGAAATATATCGGGGAGGCATCGAAAGCATCTCAAAGGGGCAGTATGAAGCTGGGGCGGTTCTCGGCATGACGAAGTCCCAGGTGTTTTTCAAGGTTGTCCTGATGCAGGTAATTAAAAGAATTGTGCCGCCCATGAGCAACGAGATTATTACGCTGACCAAGGATACCGCCCTTGCACGGGTCATCGGGCTTGCAGAAATTATTATGGCCGCAGAACGTTATACCAAGCAGGGCCTCATATGGCCTTTGTTCTCAACAGGCCTGTTCTTCCTGCTTTTCAATGGTATTTTAACGCTGCTGCTGGGCTGGCTGGAACGCAAGCTGGACTATTTCAAGGTATAGGAGGTATCACGAATGCCAATACTGGAAGTCAGCAAAATAAGCAAAAGGTTCGGGCATACCGAGGTTCTCAGGGACATCAGCTTCAGCCTGGAAAAGGGCGAATCTTTGTCAATTATCGGTTCATCGGGCAGTGGTAAGACGACCCTGTTGCGATGCCTGAATTTTCTGGAGGTACCAGACTCGGGTACGATTACTGTAAACGGAAAGGTCATCTTCGACGCTACCGATCCGGAATCCAGAAGTGAAAAAGGAATACGGGAAAAACGCCTGCACTTCGGACTGGTTTTCCAGTCCTTCAATCTTTTCCCGCAGTACACCGCCCTGCAGAATGTTACTTTGGCAGGAATGCTGCTGGCAAAGGAACGTCCGGACTACAAGAACGAGAAGAACCAGATTAACGAAGAAATTACAGCAAATGCAAAAGCGATTCTGAACAGCGTCGGATTGTCCGGAAAGCTTGATCACTATCCGCACCAGCTTTCTGGCGGGCAGCAGCAGCGTGTAGCGATAGCTCGCGCCCTTGCCATGAAACCGGACATTCTGTGCTTTGATGAGCCGACCTCGGCCTTGGATCCGGAGCTTACCGGGGAAGTTCTGCGCGTCATTCGCGAACTGGCTGAAAGAAAAACAACCATGGTGATTGTTACGCATGAAATGCCCTTTGCGAAAATGGTATCTGATAATGTGTTGTTTATGGATGAAGGGGTCACCGTTGAATATGGACCGCCCGATCAGGTGATAGGAAACCCGAGGGAGGAACGTACAAAGCAGTTTCTGGAACGGTATTTTGAAAATGAAAACAATTGACAGGTCATTGCTATAAAAATGCAATTATAAGCGCAGCGCATGTCATCCTGAGTATAACGAAGGATCTATAAAATGCAGGACTACTATTATGAGATCCGGAGCGCAGCGAGGGATGACAGCTTCACGTTTTTTCATTGTGGTGCCCAGTGTGCGTGGAAATTCTGAGCGAAGCGAAGGATTTCACAATACGAGGACACATTTCCCGTGTTAGCAACAATCAGTGATGAAAAGATGCTCAATATTAAATGATAAAAGGAGCCGCAGCCGCGACTCCTTTTGTATACCTTTGCCTCGCTATATTCATTTCTTAATCAGCCGCGGCAGTGTCACCGAGCCGTTGGGCATCAGGCAAACATCTTCATTCAGGCTTCCGCCGCGCAGACTGGCAGCAAGCGCCAATGCCTCGTCAAGGGTGCGCACGATGTGTATTTTGGTTTTTGAAAAGTTCCGGGCATCAAAATCGGTCACAAAGATAAAGGTGTATTTCTCAGCCGTATCGGCATATAGATAGCCGGTATGGGCCCCGATGGAATAACTGTCTCGCAGCGCTTTTTCCCTGTCGATCATGTTGTCAAAACCGGTGATTTGCTTTTCAGTTTCAGATGAACCGAAGCCCTCCCGACACTCGGAAAGCATGATCATAACCCCGCCGGGCTCGGTACACTCCAGCAGATGGCACAATGTTTTCATGGGCTGGTATACATTCATGTCCTTGGGGTACCCGCCAGCCGAGGCAATAACCACAGGATAAAGGCGATCGATGTCAACACTGTTCATTTGGTCAACTAGACGGCAGGCCTCCGAATGGGCCTTTACCATGTCTCCTGCAAAGGCTTTCAGGGTTTTGTAATTGTCGTCCACCACAACATTGATTATAAAGCATGGGTTCAGCATCAAAGCGCCTTCCAGCATATCCAGATGCAATGGATTTTCTTCAAGCCGGCCGCTTTTCACAAGAGGATTACCGCCGCTGCCAATTCCATGATTTAAAGAAAGTGAGTGGTTTGCCTGAATCGTGTCCCTGGAAGCGATACCGGGGATAACACTTTTCCGGCCTCCGCTGAAACCGCCAAGGAAATGGTGGAGCGCTGCACCGATAAGGATCACACGGTCACTGTTTACAGCAATCGAGTTTAGCTTTACCGGGGTTCCACGGCTGGTTGTTCCCATAAAGGAGAGGTTTTGTTCGTCCATACAGTTGTGATCCACAACCCGGATGCGGTTGTATATCTTATCGGTAACAAGGAAACGCAATTCCTCTGCAGTCTGTTCACGATGCGAACCACGGGCACTGATGACAACAATATCCTCATCTCTTACGCCAACCTTGCCCAGCCTGTCCAACAAAGCTTCAAGGATTAGTCCTGGGTTCTGCCAGCTTCTCGTGCTGTCGCTGATAATGACGCACACCTTTTCGCCGGGTTTTACAATATTCTCAATCCGGTCGGTGCCAATCGGATTATCCAGAGCATTTTCTATCAAATCCCGGGGTGTGCCGGGTGTAAGCTGCACGGGGTTCGCTTCCAGCACCAGCTTGACTTGCTCATCTGCCAGCCCAACCTTAAATTCACGGTTGCCATACTTCAAAGAATAGGCCATGATTCGGTTCTCCTTTATTGGGTACCTGAACGACACATAGACAGGCCCACGATGAATTTGATATTAATATACCACAGGCATAATATCCACGCAAATCTGTATGGTTTCGTGTCTTAACACCTGCTCGGAAAAGTCGGTTTGTTGTTTATCAATTACACCAGTTTAGAAAAAAATGGTTTTACTTGTTTTTTCGACTAACTTTATGGGTAAGTAAAAGTTAAAAATTTCAAGTCGCTGCAGCTTGGGTGCCTGTCAGAAATAATCAAAGAGCTTTGAAACCGCAAAAAACGGAGGGAGGGTAACCGTGTGAGTGTTCAATTCAACGCTAATCTTGAGAAAATCGTTCAGGGGAAACTTCAGTACAAATCGGATCTTTTGGGAAACAATCTGTTAATTGCCAGATTGCAAAGGAAGTATGCGTCAGATAGTACCCCCAAAGTACTGCAGGAATGCGTCAGTGAATTTGTTGCATTTTTCGAGAAGTATGAAAAGGTTTCAGCGAAGGATATCGATGCAATTGGAAAACTGTGAAGGAGGTCTGTTTAAATGTTTATAACTCTTGGTGAGACAAAGAAAATGATCGAAGAGGGAAAAATATTGCACATTGCGGCGGAAGAGCAGCTTTTGCAGCAATTGCCGAAAGGAAAGTGGATCGGTGGAACAACACCATACTTTATTACCGGCGAAGGCGGAACCCTGAGTAAGGACAAATTGCTGGTTGAAGAAATAGATTATGCCATTGATTATAAAACAAAGACTTACGATGCCGGCAATATATTTGATGTTTCGAAGGACGCATATGAGAATGGGCTCACCTGTCTGATCATCCCTTTTGCAAGTGATGTTGCCATTCACTACTCCAAGGAAGCCCCCAATTCAGAGGATCTTTTGCTGACGCCGATTGTGGGATGGATTTCAGGCTTCGATCTGTCGACAGGCGGAAAAGCAAAGGTATTTGATGGCGTCACCGGTACATCCTATGAGGACAGGGCTGTTGCATTGCATCTTTCACTGCCGGAGGATAAGTTCGCTTCCATCGGTACTGTGAATATATTTGAAACAGATGAAAATGCACCGAAAATCGAGTTTTCCAATTCTTCACTATCGGCAAAGAACTGCCTGGTTGATGGTCGTGAAGTTAACTTTGCAGAGTATATTGCGGAAAACAAAATTGATACACAGTTACCTTTAATATCAGACTATAACAGCGTTTTGATTAACGTATCGGTTAAAGCGGTATCGCAGGAGGATAAAACCGTTGATTTTTATGCCCCTGTATTTACCGGAAGAATCTATTCCTTTGCAAAACCGGTCAGTGATTATGCTGCATCGTTTGACAAACACCTGAAAGCGCTGGAAGGCAGCAAGCCTGTGTTTTCCTGCAACTGCATTCTCAACTATCTTTATGGGGAGCTGGAAAACAAGTCAACACCTCCGTTTGAAGGGCCTGTTACATTTGGTGAAATTGCTTATCTGCTGTTGAACCAAACCCTGGTGTATGTAGAAATAACCGATAAATAAGATAATGACATTATTGTCTGAAGATAGCATGAAAGCTGCGGCATTCATGCTTTTTTTTCTGCCCGCAAACATTGTTAAGATACTAATCATTCGTTTCAGAAACGCTTTTCATTGTGACGGATTACTGGAAATGATAGAATGAGGTTAAGATAAAGCAAAAAGATATTTATATTATATCCGTTACTTTTTCGAATAAGATCCGTCTAAGTGGTATGGGAGAAACACAAACCCTTACTGGCGGCGGGTGGTGCGACGAGCAATGAAAAGGTGGTAATAATCTTAGCACTGAATGGTGAACCCGAAGTGTTTGAAAATAAGCACAAAAGAGGTTCTTACGAAGGAAGAAACTGTCAATATAAATGTCTACAAAAAGGGTGGTGGAAGTTATGAGCAGAAAGAAAACCAAAAGAAAAACAACTGCGGGGAAAAGACAAAAAACCAGCGTTTTAAAGCCGGTGCTGGCTTTTATAGCAATATTGGCGGTTGTTGGTCTGGCCTTTTACTTCGGCACAATGTATGACAACCTGAAAAATAAGACAGCGCAACAGCCTCAGCCAACGGCGGTACCGAACAATGATAATGAGGGAAGCGAAGAAAAGCCTACCCCAACCATAGCACCCGTGCAAAAAGAAAATGTAACATTAACCCTGTACTTTCCAAACGCAAATGCCGATTCAGTCGTTCCGGAACAGCGTCTGATTCAGGTTGACAGAGGTGAAAGCCTGGAAGCGGTGATTTTTCGGCAGCTGCAGAAGGGACCTATGAACAGTCCCTCCAGGTCCATCATTCCCGAAGGAACAAGGCTTCTGTCTGTTGGAACAAAGGATGGTCTCTGTACGCTGGATCTTTCGAATGAGTTTGTAGATAACAATCCCGGAGGAACAGCTTTTGAAGCGGTGCTGATCAATTCCATCGTGAACTCCCTGACCGAACTGCCTCAGGTGAAGAAGGTTCAGTTTCTGATCAATGGGCAAAAACGGGAGATATACACCCATGGAACATTTGATGAACCCTTCGAACGGAACGAAGGCTTTATCCGCAAACCCGACAGCACCTCGGAAGCAATTGAGGAAAAGCTGCGGATTCTTGGCGAAGACACCCTGAAAGCATTGAGGGACAGGGATATGGAGCGGCTTTCATCCATTGTCCACCCGGATAAAAAGCTGAGATTTTCCCCATATACTTATGTTGATGCAGAAAAGACGCTCACTTTTTCAGCAGAAGAAATAAAGACTCTTATGAACAGTGACAAGGTATATATCTGGGGTTCATATGACGGGATAGGAGACCCCATCCGATTGACCTTCAAAGATTATTTGAAGGCATTTGTATACGACCAGGATTTCCTGAATGCCGAAGAAGTTGGCTACAACCGTTATATCGGGCGGGGGAATACGATAAACAACATTTTTGAAGTATATCCGGAAGGAAAACTGCTGGAATACCATTTCTCAGGGTTTAATCCGGAGTATGACGGGCTGGACTGGGAAAGCTTGAAGCTGGTTTTTGAAGAGAAGGACGGCACCTGGTATCTGGTCTGTATTGTCCATGATCAATGGACGATCTGAGTTGTGGGAGGTCGGAATATGCCGGAAAAAACAAAAGGAATGATTACCCGGTTGCTTATTTTATTCGGCGTCATGCTGATTGCGTTCGGTACTTTACCTGTTTTTGCCGAAGACATCCAGGGAACGATGGAAGCACCGGATCTGTCCAGAAGAACCACGATCATTCATCAGGGCAGCGTCCAGATTGACGGAAAGCCGGAATTTCAGTGGGAAATCCTGAAAGGAGACAGCTTTCGCTTCGAAAACACGGAGGCTTCGGTAAAATTCCTATGGAACAAAAAAACACTGTACATGTATGCAATTGTTGAAGATGAAACCAGGGATGCGGACGACAATATATGGTTTATTGTCAGTGAAAAGAATGGAAAAACGCGTGGTGAAACCGATGTATATACATTTTATCGTGACGCCAGGGAAGCGGAGGGACATCATTACGTTGTTACGGAAAATGAACGCGGTTATACCGTTGAGGCAGCGATCACCCTTCACACAAACCCTATCCCAGGAGACGAGTTAGCTTTAGATGTTCGTATAGCCAACACCGAAACATTCAGGCTCTTATCCTGGAACGAGTCCGGTATGGCATTTTCCATGGGTATGGGAACCGGTATCTTCGGAAAGAACCTGAATGCCGCATATTGTTTATACGGAACACCATCGGTCGACGGTGAAATGGATCCGGTTTGGAAGGATGCCATTGAAATAACCCCAAATATTTGGGTTCAGGGGATTGTTGGCCCGGCTGTGAAGGTGCGGACCCTATGGGACGAGAAAAACCTGTATGTTTATGCACAGGTTGCCGGCAGGAGTTCAGAAAGCCTGTGGGAAAAGGATTCCATGGATGTATATCTGGATCGGAAAAATGATAAGGCAAAAATAATCGGGGAAGATGACTCGTATTACCGTTTCGGCTTTGACAATAACGTAGGCTATGGAAAAGGCACTCATGCAGAATCCCTGCATAGTCAGGTAAAAGCTTTGGAGAACGGTTACGTAATTGAAGCCTCTATTGCCTGGGATATGGTTACCCCCGCAGAGGGCTCACTGGTTGGGTTTGATATTCAACTGAACAGCGATTACAACCGGGATGGAAGCAAGGACAGTGCAGTGACCTGGAATGACAGCACCGGCCTTTCGGATCAAAGCACCGAAGGTTATGGCGTTTTACGCCTGGTAAAAGCCGAAAGCCTGGTATTTACCGATGTTTACGATATTGCCTGGGCTAAGGATCAAATCGAATTGCTGGGATCGGAACAAATCGTCCGGGCACATTCAGGTCATAAGTTCGAACCAATGCAGGAGATCACCCGGGCCGATTTCCTGCACTACCTGATCAATACCCTGGGTCTGACGGCGGATCCCGGCAGCAATTTTGACGATATACCGCAGGATGCCGATTATGCTCAGGCCATTGCCACTGCCAGGACGCTTGGGATCACCAATGGGGTAGGAAATAATCAATTTCTGCCCCAGGCCGGAATCACCCGGCAGGATATGATGACGATGGTCGTAAGAGCGCTGGATGTGGCCGGAAGAAGCTATGAGCCTGCAGACAGGGCAGTAATTCAAGGCTTTACCGACGTATCCCTCGTATCCGATTATGCAGTTCAAAGTGTGGCGGTTTTAGTGAAGAATGGCATTATCCTGGGGTCGGGGAACCGCCTGAACCCCAGGTATAACCTGACCAGAGCAGAGGCAGCCGTGCTGCTGTACAGAATATATACAAACCCATAATCCCATTTACCATCGGGTTGTATCCGGGCTAAAAAAACAAGGGGTTTGCTCTCATCCATTTAAGAGCAAGCCCCTTTTCTACTATTATACTTTTTAGTGTTTGTCGTTGTGATAAACCATATCCAGTACTATCACAAGGGACAGGATAAAAGCGGCATCTTCCCCGTCTGAAATGGAAACCCCGTAAGAGTCGGAAAAGGAAAACCATTGCTTTGAAACAATGGCTGCCGGAGAACCGTTTTTAAAGACGGTAAAATCGTAAGCCCAAAAGCTGCCGTCAATGTTGAAGTTCCCATAAATGCTGGAAATATCAAAGCTGGGCCGGAACAGGGTCAGATTTTTCCTGACCGTCGCAACCGCAGTACCATTTTGATAAATTGTATATTCAGGCAGGAAGCGGAACAGCCGCTGTTCGATGTAGTAAAGCTCCCGATCCAGCAAATCGGTCAGGGTAAGCTTGTTGCCAAAGGAAAGAAGCCTTCCGAAAACCTTGAAGCAATCATTCCCGTATTCATCCTTAATCGTAAAGGTATCCCGGAAGGAGAAAACTTTTTGCCGTACCAAATATCGCATATCAAAGGCCTCCTTTTGTTTACATTGTAATACTATGATGTTTTTTCCGCAATAGTACGAGCGCAGCCGCCGAAATCAGCCGCCGACTCTACTGGGGCGTGAACGGTAACAAACTCACCTGAGATGCGAACTGTAAAAAACCTGAAAGAAAAGTGCAGGCAATTGTTTTTCTTTTTTCGGGAACAATAAAGCATCATTCAAAACAGATGCGACACCGTGAACGTCACGAGGAGGAAAACCTATGAACAGGGAACAACTCAGACATTTTAAGCATTTATTGCAGCAGCACCGGGAAGAACAGACCGATATTGTGGGCGATATGCTCGAGGGTGCGCCCGAAGGCTACCGCGATACCGAAGACAGTGAATTGTCCAGATATGACAACCATCCGGCCGATGTTGCCACCGAACTGTTTGATGCCGAACATCGGGCTGCCCTGAGAAGCAACCACGAGTTTATCATACGTGAAATAGATGATGCCCTTGAAAAAATTCAGAAAGGAACCTATGGGGTTTGCGAGTTATGCGGCAAATCTATCGATCCGCAGCGCCTGGAAGTGATACCCGACGCCAGAAACTGCATCCAATGTGAAATTTCCGAAGAGCATGAAAACACCCTGGATCATGTCGCCAAGCATTCACACAGGCCTGTCGAGGAGGATGTTCTGGAAAAAGTCATGCGCAGCCATCGCGAAGGCGGCAGAAGTGAGCCCTACGACGGAGAACAAGCCCTTGAAGAGGTACTATCCTTTGGATCGTCGGATTCCCCACAGGACGGAGCACCTTTGGGAAACAGGCAGGATGCAGCCTCCAATGGGAGATCCCTCCATGAGGTTCAGGATATTGAGGAAGTCAGCAATGAGATGTATAAACATCAATTGTAACCATGATAGGCTGTATCCTGCAGTCATCTGTTTGTCCGGGGGTCATCCTGGGTGGATGCAAGGTTACAGTCCACATCCCAGGAGGGTTTGCGGCACCCGAAGCAGGTACCGTGGATGGTTTTCAAATACAACCGGTGAACAGTAAAAATGAAGGGGAATCGCTCACTGATCAAGATGGAGCGCGCTTGACGGATGGAGATACTTTCTCTAAAATGGGTATATCATTGGTAACCACAGATAGAAACCCGATGCGTGAGGAAATTGGATGACTGTAAACGAAAACAAGCTGAAAACCAGGATGCCTGCCGAATACGCCCCCCACGAAAGAACCTGGATGGCGTGGCCGGTAAGGGAAACCATGTGCCATCCGGAAAATTATTGGGAGTTCTGCGGCGAGTTGGCACACGCAGCTTTGCAAATTGCGCGGTTTGAACCGGTAAGCATGCTGGTGAATGAAAACACGCGCTCCGAAGCCGAAAAAGCGCTGGGAGACAGCGCAGAACTGATTGATATACCGCATAATGATTGCTGGTTAAGAGATAGTGGCCCCACCATCGTTGTTTCCGATAATGGTCAAAGGTTGGGTGTGAACTGGAAGTTCAACGCATGGGGCGGCAAATATCCCGACTTTGAGCTGGATGATCAGGTTGCCCCCAGGCTTCTGAAGCATTCCGGCATTCCTGAAATATCCGTTCCTGCCGTCATGGAAGGCGGATCCTTTCATACCGACGGCGAAGGCACGTTACTGACAACCGAAGAGTGTATTTTAAATAAAAACCGCAATCCCGGCAAAAGCCGGCAGGAAATTGCTGAAATCTTAATGCAGACCCTGGGGGTTCAGAAA